>NZ_JEXG01000090.1:0-2223 GCF_000581275.1 Acinetobacter sp. 809848 | reverse complement strand
CGACACAACTTAAAATTTTAAAGCAGTTTGATGAGCTATAGGCTTTTCAGGCTTTAAATCATTACGTCTAAAACTTAGCAACAATAAAACTTGAGATTTGCCAAGCACAGTCTTTACGGCTTTGCTGTGCCTTTTTTTCTCCCAGAAAAGGCACAGGCTTTTTTATCTCTTTTAGCAACAACAAGAATTTATAACGGTAAAACGATGCCAACTTTAGAAAGATCTTCCAAAAAATTACAGGTTCTTCATACAGCAATTGAGCTGTTTAATATGTATGGATTTCACAATGCGGGTGTGGACTTAATTGTCAAAAAATCCAAAATTCCTAAAGCCACTTTTTATAACTACTTTCAATCAAAACAGCGACTTATTGAAATGTGCGTATCCTTTCAAAAAAGCAAACTCAAAGAAGAAGTGCTGGCAATTATTTACTCAAGCCGTTACCGAACCTCAAGCGATAAACTTAAAGAGATTATTGTTTTACATGTCAGTTTTAATAGCCTGTACTATCTATTACTTAAAGCCATTTTTGAAACTAAACAGATTTACTCGCAGGCCTACCACATGGCAATTGAGTATAGAAAATAGCTGCTTAAAGAACTTTTTGATTTGGTTTTTAGTTTGGAAAACTGCTCGTTGAAACCAAGTGCCGATATGGTTTTAAACCTAATTGATGGCTTGATATTTTAGATTTTAAGCTCAAAAAGTTTGGAGAAAAGGGATGTGGTGGTGGTGAGGTTTTTTTGTAGGAAATGAAAATACTTCTGCATTGATCATTAGTAGTTTTTATAATTTTCCCCAATTTGAGTAAGTAGATTAAATATAATTATTTGAATAATATATGTGCTATTGGGGAAAGAGTAAAACATATACTTAAAAGAATATTTGATATAAGTTGAAATGAATTAGGAAAAGAAAGTGATAGATGCAACAATAAAAGCCGCTCAAATTCAGGCAAATTACGCTTTGATCTCTGCATTTATAGGTGCAGTGGGTATTATCTTAGGGATCTTAATCTCATGGTACACAGCTTTACATTTGCAAAAGGTTGCACGATTAGCTGAGACAAGGCGAGATGTTTATTTAGAGTTGATTGAACATTACTCATTTATGGTGAATGGCTTTTCAAAATTTCTTCTAGACTCTCATAGTTGGGCTTTTTTCTTTGAAAATATAACTAAATTTTGTATTACGGTAGATAAAGCAGCATTTATTAGTACTACTGAAACAAAAAAAGAACTTTATGAGTTTCTTGAAAGCTTTAATGAAAATTTGAATAGAAGAATTCAATCCGTTAATGAGTTTATGGAAGCAGTTGAAGAATTAGAACAACTAAAAATAAAAAGAAAAAATCTAACAGAAATCTTCAATAAAAAAATGGAACTTTTAGATAATCTGCAAATTCAAAATCCTAGAGATGAACGGATACCTAAAATTCTAAATTTTATTGATGAAAATCTGAAAGAAAGTGAAAAATTAGAGAAATTAATCTCAGATCAAGAAATAGATACTTTTACTAAGAAAAATGAATGTCATACCCAACTTAGAGAAATGTTGGATGAAGTTAATGATTTAACTTTACCAATAACACATAGTTTGAGAAAAGAACTAGGAGCTAAAACAGATATTAAATTAGACTATAAAATTCATCAAAACAATAAATAATAAATGTAATGCTCAAATCCATCTTTTAAGATCTATTCGTAAATATAAAAAGCCGCTCAAAGCGGCTTTATAGTTATATTGCATGGATAGTCAAAAATTTCTGGATTTTCCTTACCCAAAGCTTTCTGCCATTTTGGTTGTTTTTCTTTGAGCCATTTATTTAAATCAGGTTCTTGCTCAATACTATGCTTTACAGCTTTTATATAAGTTGGGTTATTAACAAACTTACTCATTAAACATAAAGTATTTAAAGCAACTGGTCTTACAGAATTTTCAAGTTTGGACTCTGCACTTGCCTCGTCATCATATCTTTTTAATAAACCAAGCTTAAATAAGGCATCCTCATATAATTGGTTGGTTAAAGCTGTAGGAGCTTGTTTTGGGGCTAAAGCATAAGTACCAGCATCGAGATTGAAGACAGCAGGTAAAAAAGTAGCTTGAATGTCTAGTTCTTCTTGTGGGGTTGGCTTAGCACTACAAGCAGTAGTAAAAATAGGTAAAAGGCAAATTAATAAATATTTCTTCATTCTAGAAGATTCCTTTATTTATCTTTTATTG
>NZ_JEXG01000089.1:0-2397 GCF_000581275.1 Acinetobacter sp. 809848 | reverse complement strand
GCCGTGGTTTAGATCACGCTTTCAAACACATCACATTTAACATCGAACTTGTTAAAGATGCTGCTGCCGCTCCTTCAACTGAAGTTGAACGTCGTCGCGCTAGCGCTTAATTGAAAGTGTATGTGAGTTAAAAGTTCGCTTTTGACTCACAAAATTTATTCCATTTATTACTACCATTAAGAATTTAAATAAATTTTTAGCGGTAGTAATAACATCACGTTACCTCATGCTCTAAGGTTTCTCACATGATTGACAAAAGTAAGTCCTCACTAAGCGAGGTTTTATCACAGATTAAAGATGGTGCAACCATTCTAATTGGTGGTTTCGGTACCGCAGGACAACCCGCTGAACTCATTGACGGTCTTATTGAACTCGGTGTTAAAGATTTAACCATTGTCAGCAACAATGCCGGTAATGGCGATTATGGTCTGGCGAAATTGCTAAAAGCCGGTTCGGTTAAAAAAGTGATCTGTTCTTTCCCACGTCAGTCAGATTCTTATGTTTTTGATGAACTGTACCGTGCCGGAAAGGTTGAACTTGAAGTAGTGCCGCAAGGTAATCTGGCGTGTCGTATTCAGGCAGCAGGTATGGGATTAGGCGCTGTGTTTACCCCAACTGGCTTTGGAACACTTTTAGCTGAAGGTAAAGAAACCCGTGAGATTGATGGGAAAGATTACGTACTTGAATATCCGATCAAGGCTGACTTTGCCTTGATTAAAGCTTACAAGGGCGATCGCTGGGGCAATCTGGTTTACCGTAAATCTGCACGTAACTTTGGCCCGATTATGGCCATGGCTGCTGATGTCACTATTGCTCAGGTTTCTGAAGTGGTTGAACTAGGTGGTTTAGACCCAGAGCACATCATCACCCCAGGTATTTTTGTACAGCACGTTGTACAAGTAGCGCCAGCACAGTAAGCAATAAGGAGAAATAACATGAGCTACCAGAAACTCAGCCGTGACCAGATTGCACAACGTGTGGCACAAGATATTCCCGATGGCGCCTATGTAAACCTAGGCATTGGCTTACCAACCAAGATCGCTAGTTACTTACCGAATGACAAAGATATTTTTCTTCATTCTGAAAATGGCCTATTGGCTTTTGGCCCACCGCCAGCTGCAGGTGAAGAAGATCCTGAACTGATTAATGCGGGTAAAGAGTTTGTGACCATGCTTGAAGGCGGCAGCTTTTTCCACCATGGCGATTCATTTGCGATGATGCGTGGTGGTCACCTTGATATTGCCGTGCTTGGTGCCTTTCAGGTTGCTGCGAATGGTGACTTGGCCAACTGGCACACGGGAGCACCGGATGCAATTCCTGCTGTGGGTGGTGCGATGGATTTGGCGGTTGGTGCCAAGAAAGTATTTATCACCACAGACCATGTGACCAAGCAAGGTGAGCCGAAGATTGTGGCTGAGCTAACTTATCCGGTTACGGGTAAAAAATGTGTTGATCGTATTTACACCGACCTATGTGTGATTGACGTGACTAAAGATGGTTTGAAGGTGATTGAGAAAGTGGAAGGTCTTAGCTTTGATGAGCTACAAGCTTTAACGGGTGCAACTCTGATTGATGCGACTCAAGGGTAAGGTTTACACAGCATAGCCAATGCTACTACGGTCATTGCCTGTAAATGATAGTGGTCTTCGAAAGCCCTTTGTATAGGCAATACCTTACTTTTTAAGGATAAAAAGTAACAAAAATCCTTTGTTACTCTGACACAACATCCCTGTTGTGCTGAGCAACGAGGCGACACCGTGTCGCCATCGCGAAACACTGAATAGAACTCTTTGAATACGGTTCTTGCTTATTAATTTGGATTTTACCGTAATTCGCTATTGTGACAGGCGACATGGATGTCGCCCGTTGGACAGGGAGGCATGGAAGCCTCCTCTGTTCAACAAAGGTTTTTGGTTACTTTTTTAAAAAAGTGACAAGAATTAGCTACTGGCATTTGACTCAACACGATAAGACTCTGTCATGACTACTTTTAACTTAGTAACCATGATGATCGCCAGCAAACTCTGGAAAAGTCTAACGATGTGGCAATGACAGCAATAGATTTCAAAATGGAAATGTAAGAATGAAAAACGCTTATATCATCGATGCCATCCGTACTCCATTCGGCCGTTATGCCGGTGGCCTTGCACCTGTCCGTGCCGATGACCTTGGTGCTGTGCCGATTAAAGCCCTCATGCAGCGTAACCCAAGTGTAGATTGGGAACAGATCGATGATGTGATCTATGGTTGTGCTAACCAAGCCGGTGAAGATAACCGTAATGTCGGCCGTATGTCAGCACTGCTTGCAGGTTTACCGTATCAAGTACCGGCAACGACCATTAACCGTTTGTGCGGTTCTTCACTCGATGCGATTGCCATTGCTGCCCGCGCCATTAA
>NZ_JEXG01000088.1:0-2434 GCF_000581275.1 Acinetobacter sp. 809848 | reverse complement strand
CCAGCCTCTACAGCTTCTGCTCCAGCCGCTTCCATTGCATCTACAGCACTCTCCTGTACTTCAGCATCTACAGCCTGTATTTTTGCTGCATATGTATTTGAAAGATTCATCATAAGAAAAATTGCAAAAAAGAACTTACTACTGTGATTTATTAAATTCATGAATTATCCATATCTCTTAATTTAAATTTGGTACATATCAGTCAATTTTACTTTGCAAGTTAGTGATGCAAAGGAATTAGTATTATAAGGAGCTATTCTACCCATAATTATACATATAGCAGCAATAGTTGCCCCGAAAGAATTCATCAAACAATTACAAGATATTGACCATTATGATGGTGCATTAACTACACAATATAAAATTAAACTGAAATCAAAATCTGTCTAACGCAATCCAAATTTTTATGTGGGGTAGAATGAGGGGTAAAATAATAGATATAAAAAAAAGCCCCAGCTTTTAACAGGGGCTTTTCGAATTTGGCGGAAGCGGTGAGATTCGAACTCACGGAGGACTCACACCCTCGTCGGTTTTCAAGACCGGTGCATTAAACCGCTCTGCCACGCTTCCATGTGCGTAAGAATACAAAGCTTATTCATTTTATTCAAGAAAAATATCATCGCTTTGTGTTCAAGTGCGTATTGTTTCATCAATTTTACAGTTGGGCAGCCAATTCTGCTCCTTCTTTGATCGCACGCTTGGCATCTAGCTCTGCTGCAAGCTTTGCACCACCAATAATATGATAGTTCGCTATAGTCGACTCACCTTCTTTTGGCATCAAGTCTTTTACCGACTCTTGACCTGCACACACCACAACCGTATCTACACGTAAAAGTTGATCTTGCCCATTGTGCTCAATCCAAAGCCCTTCATCAGTGACTGCTTTATATTGCACACCACGCAGCATACGTACGCCATGCTTTTTAAGCTGTGCACGATGGACCCAACCTGAAGTTTTGCCTAGACCAATACCAAGTGGTGTGGTTTTACGTTGCAATAAATAAATTTCACGGATCGCTGGTTCAACGACTGGCGGCTGCATCCCCCCTTCAGAAACATAATTCGGATCTGGGTCTACACCCCATTCACGTTGCCAGTCGGCTAAAGGTTGAGGCTGTGGTTGATGTGGCGGTTTAAGTAAAAATTCTGACACGTCAAAACCAATACCACCCGCACCAATCACTGCAACCTTTTGCCCGACTTCTGCCCCTTTCAAAACTTGAGCATACGAAAGGACTTGTGGTGCGTCACTTCCTTCAATTTTTAATGCGCGAGGGATTACACCAGTTGCAACAATTACTTCATCAAAACCTTCACGTTCAAGTTGTTCACGATTTACGCGAGTATTTAAACGTACGTCCACCCCTGTTTTTTCGAGTTGGACTTTAAAGTAGCGGATCGTCTCGTGAAATTCTTCTTTGCCTGGTACAACTTTGGCAAAGTTAAATTGACCGCCTACATCCGATGTTGCTTCAAACAAAGTGACTGCATGACCACGACTTGCCGCAACAGTTGCCGCCGACATACCCGCTACTCCACCGCCCACAACTGCAATTCGCTTAGGCTGTTTAGTCTTTAAATAGACCAGTTCTGTTTCATGGCCTGCACGTGGGTTAACCAAACAAGATACACGCTTATTTTTAAAAGCATGGTCTAAACAGGCTTGGTTACATGCAATACAGGTATTAATTTCATCAACACGGTTAGTCGCAGTTTTATTTACCCAAAATGCATCGGCCAATAAAGGACGCGCCATTTGAACCATATCTGCTTTACCAGTTGCCAAAATTTCTTCGGCAGTTTCAGGCATGTTAATACGGTTTGAAGCAATAATCGGAATAGAAATATGCTGTTTTACATGAGCAGTGTAGTCAACAAAAGCTGCACGAGGCACAGATGTTACAATGGTCGGCACACGAGCTTCATGCCAGCCAATGCCGGTATTTAATAAAGTCACACCTGCTTTTTCTAAAGCTTTGGCTACAGTCACCACCTCTTGCATGGTGTTACCGTCATGGACTAAATCGAGTAAAGACAAGCGGAAACAGATAATAAATTTCTCACCGACTTTGGCACGAATCGCTTTAACAATCTCGACTGGAAAGCGCATACGGTTTTCAATTTCACCACCCCAACGGTCAGTACGCTGGTTCACGTGGCGACTTAAAAACTGGTTAATGAGATAACCTTCCGAGCCCATAATTTCGACACCGTCATAACCTGCTTTTTTAGCGATATCGGCGCACTGAGCGTAATCTTCTATTGTGCTCAGAATATTTTTTTCAGAAAGCTGGCGTGGTTTAAAAGGTGAAATTGGAGATTTAATTGCAGTTGAAGACACAACAAATGGCTGGTAACCGTAGCGACCTGCATGCAAAATTTGCATTAAGATTTTTGAACCATGTTTATGCACAGCATGTGTAACCAGACGATG
>NZ_JEXG01000087.1:0-2468 GCF_000581275.1 Acinetobacter sp. 809848 | reverse complement strand
TTTTAAGACAGAGTGTATTTAAAAAAGATACAATGCAATTGGACTTTTTATTTTTAAAGATAAGGGATTTTAAATGCATCACTAAGATGCATTTAAAAAGTTCTCTGTTAGTTGAGCTTGTTCATAAGCATCAATAAACTGCTTTTGCGGTATTTCTTGTTTAGGGACACTACAAGTTACTTTCTGTTCAGCAGCTTTTTTATCCCACCCTTCACCACTGGCGCTACGACGTGACTCATAAACTTTTCTCTGACGGAAATAACTAAATGGTTCTACATTACTTAAAAAGCCATATTTAGAGTCATGAACATAATTTAAATAGAATTTTTTAATATCATCACTGACATTTGTATTCCAACTCTCAAATTGCCAATCTTCTACACCAATCATATATTCATAGGCAGTTGAAACCGGTGAAAAAACTCTAAAAATATTAAAACCATCTTTTTTCGAAGCGGTTGCTTCTTTTAGTTTCATTAATCTTTGCATTTCAGTTGCCATATCGGATGGGCCAACTGGTATAAGTTCACGATATTTATTTTCCTGACGTACACGCTGACTAACAGAAAGTTCATTTCCAGCACGTGCAATCGTACCGTAGGCACCGTAGTAAATTTTCATACAACCTTTAATCTGATCTTGAATACTTCCTTGGCTTGGTATAGCGGCTTTTACTGCATCATAATATTTTTGAGAATCTGGTTGAATTTCAAACTGCTCAAAAATTTCGGAATGTTTTAATTTCAACTCATCATAGCTATACATTTTGACACCTGCTTGTAAGGCATCCTCTAGCATATGTTTTAACGGAATTCGGGCAAAATTGTCATTTACTCCTTGGCTACCTGGTTCATAACCACCACCAACGTCAGAATGTACTCCGGGATATACCACTTCTTTCCAATTACTGTTAGCTAACTTATTGTCTTTATGAATAACATCAACAGGGAAAGCAAAGCGCAGTTCATTACCAGCGATATAATGTGAACAGTTTTGAACCCGCTCATCTACAACCAAATCACGTTCTAAAAAAGGTAAGCTATTACTTAAATTTGTGGCAGGCAAGCCAAATGAAGCAACCGTATCAAAAATTCCTAAAAACTTAAATTCAATCGGATACTTACCTTGACCATACGTCAGCCCATCACAGTCTGATTGACATTGCCACATAAACTGATTTGTAAATGCACGGGCAAGTGCAGCGCCCCGTGAAAAACCGAACACAGAAATATTAATTTTCTTAATTAATCGATGTTCTTTTAAACTTTTATCGACTTCAGCAAAGCTGTACTCCTTTTTTTCACTTACATATTTTTTAATGTCTTTTTCAACCTTTTGTGCATTAAAAATCAGGATTTGTTTTAAAGCATCATTTAACTGGTCTTCACCATAATCTAAACGTCTTGCACCTCCCAACCCAGCACCAGCACCTAAACCAAGGTTATCTTGTACCCACGAAATAGCCCTTTGAAAGATATTTAACTCAGCATTAAATCTTGTTCCAACACCAGAAATATAGATAGCGTAATTTGGCGATATTTGCTTGTTTTTATCAGCCATTTCCTTTTCTCTTAATCCTTGAGCATTTCTCCACAATCGAGCAGGATTTGACCACCTTTTGGTATCTTCATCCTCTTTTTTATTATTACCAGTACCATCAAAAAATACCGAAATATTAACTACATCGCTACAATCTTGTTTGCATGATGGCTCATCGTTTGAAATATCACTATTTAATACCTGTACTCTTTTTAAATTTATATCCATGACATAATCTCTTTAGTTTTTATGATTTTTTTCCCAAATGTCAGTCCGCCAATCGAGACCTTTTTTTATGGGATTAGGCCAGTCATTTGAAGTTGATATTTCTACGGTATCATCAGGATATATATGTACTGCTAAATATTTTTTTCCTTTTAATTGTTCTTTTGTAAGAATAACTTGATTCTTTGCTACATGCTTTTTTTTACTATTTGTCTCTCCCCATGTAATGACTTGTGAACCAATCTTAACTGGAGAAGTATTCATGCCTCCACCAAATCCTCCTCCAATTTCCTCACCATTTATCTCAGTCATATAAGCATGGTAAGAAGTAAAATATTGAAAGGATGTTGTACCCATATTATAAGTCGCATTTGGACCAAGGCTAACACAGCCTACAAGACTGAATATCAAACCAAATATTAGTAATAATCTATTCGACCATTGTGTTTTATTCATCATAAAATTTATTAACTCGCATTTGCTACAAGTTGGACCATCACTTCATCCATAGATATTTTTTTATCTTTTAAGCGTTCTAGTTTTTGATTTAACCCTTTATCTGTTAAAAAGTTTTCTTTATAAATCAATTTTAAACAAATAAAATTTAAAATATCTCGTGTACCAAATAAGTTATACGCTCTAGCCTCAGGAATGGATTTAATAACAAATTGATATAATTCATTATCTGTCATATGACTAATAAG
>NZ_JEXG01000086.1:0-2618 GCF_000581275.1 Acinetobacter sp. 809848 | reverse complement strand
GTATTGAACCACTACTTTATCATGCTGTAGCACCAGCAGCCCCAGAGATTGATCCAATCAATGGTACAGATCCGATTACAGGTACGGCAGAACCAGGTTCAACAGTAACTGTGACATTCCCGGATGGTACTACAGCGACTGTTGTTGCAGGCCCAGATGGTAGCTGGACAGTACCAAATCCTGGCCTTGAAGATGGCGATGAAGTAAAGGCAACGGCAACAGATCCGGCAGGTAACACCTCACCACCTGCAACAGAGATTGTTGATGCTGTAGCACCAGCAGCCCCAGAGATTGATCCAATCAATGGTACAGATCCGATTACAGGTACGGCAGAACCAGGTTCAACAGTAACTGTGACATTCCCGGATGGTACAACAGCGACTGTTGTTGCAGGCCCAGATGGTAGCTGGACAGTACCGAATCCTGGCCTTGAAGATGGCGATGAAGTAAAGGCAACGGCAACAGATCCGGCAGGTAACACCTCACCACCTGCAACAGAGATTGTTGATGCTGTAGCACCGATTGTAACGTTTGATGAATTATCTAGTCATGATAATACACCTACATTAACTGGTACTGTAGATGACCCTACTGCGAAAGTGATTGTAACTGTAGATGGTGTAGAGTACACAGCCGTAAATAACGGTGATGGAACATGGACACTAGCAGATAACACGCTACCAGCTTTAAATGAGGGATCACATACAATCCTTGTGACTGCTACTGATGCGGCGGGTAATGAAGGCTCTACAACAGGTACATTAATCATTATCGGTGAATCTGACAGCGATTCCGACTCAGATTCTGACAGCGACTCTGATTCCGACAGTGACTCAGACAGCGACTCGGACTCTGACAGCGACTCGGACTCTGATAGTGACTCTGACTCTGACAGTGACTCTGATTCTGATAGCGACTCTGACTCTGATAGCGATTCTGACAGTGACTCTGATTCTGATAGCGACTCTGACTCTGACAGTGACTCTGATTCTGATAGCGACTCTGACTCTGATAGCGATTCTGACAGTGACTCGGATTCTGACAGCGACTCGGACTCTGACAGTGACTCTGATTCTGACAGTGACTCTGATTCTGACAGCGACTCGGATTCTGACAGCGACTCGGATTCTGATAGCGACTCTGACTCTGACAGTGACTCGGATTCTGATAGCGACAGTGACTCTGACAGCGACTCTGATTCTGACAGTGACTCGGATTCTGACAGCGACTCGGACTCTGACAGCGACTCTGATTCCGACAGTGACTCAGACAGCGATTCTGACTCGGACTCTGATAGCGACTCTGTGATTCCGACAGCGACTCGGACTCTGACAGTGACTCGGATTCTGATAGCGACAGTGACTCTGACAGCGACTCGGACTCTGACAGTGACTCGGATTCTGACAGCGACTCTGACTCTGACAGCGACTCTGATTCTGACAGCGACTCGGATTCTGACAGCGACTCGGATTCAGACTCTGACAGTGATTCAGACTCTGACTCTGATAGCGACAGCGATTCTGACTCTGACAGCGACTCTGACTCTGACAGTGACTCGGATTCTGACAGTGACTCTGATTCTGACAGCGACTCGGATTCTGACAGCGACTCGGATTCTGACTCTGACTCTGATAGCGACAGCGACTCTGACTCTGACAGTGACTCGGACTCTGACAGTGACTCTGATTCTGATAGCGACTCTGACTCTGACAGTGACTCTGATTCTGATAGCGACTCTGACTCTGACTCTGACAGTGACTCTGACTCTGACAGTGACTCGGATTCTGACAGCGACTCGGACTCTGACAGCGACTCGGACTCTGACAGTGACTCGGATTCTGACAGTGACTCCGACTCTGACAGCGACTCAGACTCTGACAGTGACTCGGATTCTGACAGCGACTCGGACTCTGACAGTGACTCGGATTCTGATAGCGACAGTGATTCTGACTCTGACAGCGACTCAGACTCTGATAGCGATTCTGACAGTGACTCGGATTCTGACAGCGACTCGGACTCTGACAGTGACTCTGATTCTGATAGCGACTGTGACTCTGACAGCGACTCGGATTCTGACAGCGACTCGGATTCTGATAGCGACTCGGATTCTGACAGTGACTCGGACTCTGACAGTGACTCGGATTCTGATAGCGACAGTGACTCTGACAGCGACTCGGATTCTGACAGCGACTCGGATTCTGATAGCGACTCGGATTCTGACAGTGACTCTGATTCTGACAGTGACTCGATTCTGACTCTGACAGCGACTCAGACTCTGATAGCGATTCTGACAGTGACTCAGATTCTGATAGCGACAGCGACTCGGACTCTGACAGTGACTCGGATTCTGATAGCGACAGTGACTCTGACAGTGACTCGGATTCTGACAGTGACTCTGATTCCGACAGCGACTCTGACTCTGATTCTGACAGTGACTCGGACTCTGACAGTGACTCGGATTCTGATAGTGACTCTGATTCTGACAGTGACTCTGATTCTGACAGCGACTCGGACTCTGACTCGGATTCTGATTCCGACAGTGACTCAGACAGCGATTCTGACTCGGACTCTGATAGCGACTCTGATTCTGACAGCGACTCGGATTCTGACAGTGACTC
>NZ_JEXG01000085.1:0-2659 GCF_000581275.1 Acinetobacter sp. 809848 | reverse complement strand
TGCTTCTTTTAGTTTCATTAATCTTTGCATTTCAGTTGCCATATCGGATGGGCCAACTGGTATAAGTTCACGATATTTATTTTCCTGACGTACACGCTGACTAACAGAAAGTTCATTTCCAGCACGTGCAATCGTACCGTAGGCACCGTAGTAAATTTTCATACAACCTTTAATCTGATCTTGAATACTTCCTTGGCTTGGTATAGCGGCTTTTACTGCATCATAATATTTTTGAGAATCTGGTTGAATTTCAAACTGCTCAAAAATTTCGGAATGTTTTAATTTCAACTCATCATAGCTATACATTTTGACACCTGCTTGTAAGGCATCCTCTAGCATATGTTTTAACGGAATTCGGGCAAAATTGTCATTTACTCCTTGGCTACCTGGTTCATAACCACCACCAACGTCAGAATGTACTCCGGGATATACCACTTCTTTCCAATTACTGTTAGCTAACTTATTGTCTTTATGAATAACATCAACAGGGAAAGCAAAGCGCAGTTCATTACCAGCGATATAATGTGAACAGTTTTGAACCCGCTCATCTACAACCAAATCACGTTCTAAAAAAGGTAAGCTATTACTTAAATTTGTGGCAGGCAAGCCAAATGAAGCAACCGTATCAAAAATTCCTAAAAACTTAAATTCAATCGGATACTTACCTTGACCATACGTCAGCCCATCACAGTCTGATTGACATTGCCACATAAACTGATTTGTAAATGCACGGGCAAGTGCAGCGCCCCGTGAAAAACCGAACACAGAAATATTAATTTTCTTAATTAATCGATGTTCTTTTAAACTTTTATCGACTTCAGCAAAGCTGTACTCCTTTTTTTCACTTACATATTTTTTAATGTCTTTTTCAACCTTTTGTGCATTAAAAATCAGGATTTGTTTTAAAGCATCATTTAACTGGTCTTCACCATAATCTAAACGTCTTGCACCTCCCAACCCAGCACCAGCACCTAAACCAAGGTTATCTTGTACCCACGAAATAGCCCTTTGAAAGATATTTAACTCAGCATTAAATCTTGTTCCAACACCAGAAATATAGATAGCGTAATTTGGCGATATTTGCTTGTTTTTATCAGCCATTTCCTTTTCTCTTAATCCTTGAGCATTTCTCCACAATCGAGCAGGATTTGACCACCTTTTGGTATCTTCATCCTCTTTTTTATTATTACCAGTACCATCAAAAAATACCGAAATATTAACTACATCGCTACAATCTTGTTTGCATGATGGCTCATCGTTTGAAATATCACTATTTAATACCTGTACTCTTTTTAAATTTATATCCATGACATAATCTCTTTAGTTTTTATGATTTTTTTCCCAAATGTCAGTCCGCCAATCGAGACCTTTTTTTATGGGATTAGGCCAGTCATTTGAAGTTGATATTTCTACGGTATCATCAGGATATATATGTACTGCTAAATATTTTTTTCCTTTTAATTGTTCTTTTGTAAGAATAACTTGATTCTTTGCTACATGCTTTTTTTTACTATTTGTCTCTCCCCATGTAACTATCTGTGGTCCTATCTTTACGCTAGCAGTATTTGTTCCACCTCCAAATCCACCACCTATTTCAGAACCATTCAACTTCACCATATAACTTGTATAACTTGGATCGTAATTAAAGGATGTAGCCGCTATATTATAAGTCGCATTTGGACCAATACCTGCACAACCTGCTGCACTCAACATTAAACTAACCGGGAACAGTAATATTTTCTTTAAACTCATTTCATTAAACCTCACTCTATAATCCAGTTATTAAATTTATAAAAACTTATGATTTTTATAAATTTAATAACTTATAATTTAATACCAACTATTGGATAAAAAAACCACCTACTTCAGCCTTAGCTATATATCAGTTGATTAATAAAAAAATAGTATTTATATAGTTCAACTAATATATTCTTCCAAAACTTATTTAGCTTTTTTTAAGTCATGCATCCACTTTATCCCTTTTTCTGTTGGTATAGGCCAATTATTTGAAGTCGTTATTTCTACAGTATCATCAGGATAAAGATGTACTGCTAAATATTTTTTTCCTTTTAACTGTTCTTTCGTAAGAATAACTTGATTCTTTGCCACATGCTTTTTTTTACTATTTGTTTCTCCCCATGTAACTATCTGTGGTCCTATCTTTACGCTAGCAGTATTTGTTCCACCTCCAAATCCACCACCTATTTCAGAACCATTCAACTTCACCATATAACTTGTATAACTTGGATCGTAATTAAAGGATGTAGCCGCTATATTATAAGTCGCATTTGGACCAATACCTGCACAACCTGCTGCACTCAACATTAAACTAACCGGGAACAGTAATATTTTCTTTAAACTCATTTCATTAAACCTCACTCTATAATCCAGTTATTAAATTTATAAAAACTTATGATTTTTATAAATTTAATAACTTATAATTTAATACCAACTATTGGATAAAAAAACCACCTACTTCAGCCTTAGCTATATATCAGTTGATTAATAAAAAAATAGTATTTATATAGTTCAACTAATATATTCTTCCAAAACTTATTTAGCTTTTTTTAAGTCATGCATCCACTTTATCCCTTTTTCTGTTGGTATAGGCCAATTATTTGAAGTCGTTATTTCTACAGTATCATCAGGATAAAGATGT
>NZ_JEXG01000084.1:0-2659 GCF_000581275.1 Acinetobacter sp. 809848 | reverse complement strand
CTGTGGTCCTATCTTTACGCTAGCAGTATTTGTTCCACCTCCAAATCCACCACCTATTTCAGAACCATTCAACTTCACCATATAACTTGTATAACTTGGATCGTAATTAAAGGATGTAGCCGCTATATTATAAGTCGCATTTGGACCAATACCTGCACAACCTGCTGCACTCAACATTAAACTAACCGGGAACAGTAATATTTTCTTTAAACTCATTTCATTAAACCTCACTCTATAATCCAGTTATTAAATTTATAAAAACTTATGATTTTTATAAATTTAATAACTTATAATTTAATACCAACTATTGGATAAAAAAACCACCTACTTCAGCCTTAGCTATATATCAGTTGATTAATAAAAAAATAGTATTTATATAGTTCAACTAATATATTCTTCCAAAACTTATTTAGCTTTTTTTAAGTCATGCATCCACTTTATCCCTTTTTCTGTTGGTATAGGCCAATTATTTGAAGTCGTTATTTCTACAGTATCATCAGGATAAAGATGTACTGCTAAATATTTTTTTCCTTTTAACTGTTCTTTCGTAAGAATAACTTGATTCTTTGCCACATGCTTTTTTTTACTATTTGTTTCTCCCCATGTAACTATCTGTGGTCCTATCTTTACGCTAGCAGTATTTGTTCCACCTCCAAATCCACCACCTATTTCAGAACCATTCAACTTCACCATATAACTTGTATAACTTGGATCGTAATTAAAGGATGTAGCCGCTATATTATAAGTCGCATTTGGACCAATACCTGCACAACCTGCTGCACTCAACATTAAACTAACCGGGAACAGTAATATTTTCTTTAAACTCATTTCATTAAACCTCACTCTATAATCCAGTTATTAAATTTATAAAAACTTATGATTTTTATAAATTTAATAACTTATAATTTAATACCAACTATTGGATAAAAAAACCACCTACTTCAGCCTTAGCTATATATCAGTTGATTAATAAAAAAATAGTATTTATATAGTTCAACTAATATATTCTTCCAAAACTTATTTAGCTTTTTTTAAGTCATGCATCCACTTTATCCCTTTTTCTGTTGGTATAGGCCAATTATTTGAAGTCGTTATTTCTACAGTATCATCAGGATAAAGATGTACTGCTAAATATTTTTTTCCTTTTAACTGTTCTTTCGTAAGAATAACTTGATTCTTTGCCACATGCTTTTTTTTACTATTTGTTTCTCCCCATGTAATGACTTGTGAACCAATCTTAACTGGAGAAGTATTCATGCCTCCACCAAATCCTCCTCCAATTTCCTCACCATTTATCTCAGTCATATAAGCATGGTAAGAAGTAAAATATTGAAAGGATGTTGTACCCATATTATAAGTCGCATTTGGACCAAGGCTAACACAGCCTACAAGACTGAATATCAAACCAAATATTAGTAATAATCTATTCGACCATTGTGTTTTATTCATCATAAAATTTATTAACTCGCATTTGCTACAAGTTGGACCATCACTTCATCCATAGATATTTTTTTATCTTTTAAGCGTTCTAGTTTTTGATTTAACCCTTTATCTGTTAAAAAGTTTTCTTTATAAATCAATTTTAAACAAATAAAATTTAAAATATCTCGTGTACCAAATAAGTTATACGCTCTAGCCTCAGGAATGGATTTAATAACAAATTGATATAATTCATTATCTGTCATATGACTAATAAGGAATTCATTATTGAGTTTTAAATAATAAATAAGATTATCAGGAAAAGTTGCCTCAACCATCATTTCTTCTTGTTCAACAGTAAAAGTTAAAGGAACTTGCACATAAGGTAATTGTTCAACCCGTTCATTTATCCCCCAAATTACTTGAAGCTTGCCTAACCTATCCCAATACCACCAACTTTGAATAGGAGTAAGTAAGTCTTTAATCTGCTGAGTATTGAATACAGGCCCATCGACATACAAAGTTTTATTTTCTTTATGGCCAACCAAGGTAGCTAAGATTACAGGGTCCCAAAATGCCAAAAACATTTCGAGTCCACCTTCAAATTTCACTTCTAAAAATTTTCTTAAATGCTCAAACAAATAATTGAAGGACAAAGGGCTTACTATAATTGTCATGCGAGCCGTGCCTGCAATATTTTGTTGTATCCATTGCCATTCTTGTGATGAAAAATCTTGAGGGAGTTGAAGTAAATGGGGAGATACCGCTTTTGCCTCCTCACCACTAGCTTCTAACAAAAGGCATTTTTGACGTAGATGCTCAAATTTCTTCAAGAAACTATCATCTTGTGCAGCATCTGCAAGTGCAAAAACGTTTAATCCAACTTCTGCAAAAGAGTGTGGCTCAAATGTTTTAAAAAATGTCTGAAGCGGTAGTTTAGCAGTCATTTATCGACCATCCCCTTTGTTTATAAATGCACCCCTCTGCGCTGCTCGTCTCGCCAAACATTCCCAGCATACATTATTTGGAAAAATCGGTAAGGTTGGGGTTTCACTTGCTCCTGTTGTAAAGAGATGTTGACCAGCTTTAGCCGTAAATTTTTGCGGGGTAATTATTGTTACCCCTGATGCATCAATTCTTAATGCACTCTCTTTAGCCCTTAATACAATTTCATTAGGACTATTGATTTCAACTTTGCCTTCTGATGAAGTAATTTTGACATCTAATCTTGCAGAAGCGT
>NZ_JEXG01000083.1:0-2861 GCF_000581275.1 Acinetobacter sp. 809848 | reverse complement strand
ATCTACAAAATTTGAAATTTCTTTACGTGCATTGTCGTGATCAAAAGCTGGATAGCCATTATTTATTTTATATCGACGATATATATCTATTGCTATATCCAGAGTCATCGTAGAGACCATTGATGCATACCGGAGAGCTTGAAGTTCCATATGGTCACCAGTGTCTGTACGCTTCAGCTCTATAATTACAAGATTTGCATTTTTATCGATTGCCAGTAAATCAATTCTTCTCTTTGAACCATCCCATTCAGCATACTCTTCAGCAATAATGAGACAGTCCTCAGCAATTACCCCGATATTTTTCTTGAGTGCTTGCTGGAGATGTAGTCTTTCCAGAATAGCTTCTTCTTTAAAAGAGGTGGTCTCAACTGCATTTAGTTCATTATTATTTAAAGTAAATATTGGCATGGAATTCAATCTCTGCAAAAGATTTTACTTTTATACAGTATATGCCTTTCAACTCATAGAAAAATAAAAGCCCCGCCAATAATCGATATTTAGCGGGGCTAGTTGCGTTGTCAAACAGATCAAAAACTGAAATGAACTTTTATACTAAGTTATATTAAGTAATTTTCTAATGAACAGATTAGAAGAAACTAAACTAGAGCCCATAGACAAAACTAATTCAATTTCATTTCCAATAAATTCGGGATAAATTTCTGAAGATTCTATGTTAAGACAATAGCCAGTTGATGTAATACAGAATAGCTCTTTATCCCCTTCTATTGACTGAAAAATAAAATCATTCTTCCCATTCGTCAATGTAAAAGTATAGTTCGTATCGTCCTTAGGGAATAATCTCATATTAACCTCTCCTTAGAACATACTTTGAACTCATTTCAAACTAGCCGCAAGTTTTATTTTTAATTATTTCCATAAAAATCAATATGTAAAGTATTTTTTTAAATTTCAACTAAATAACAAAAAAGCCCACTAATTCGTTAGTGGGCTTTTTAATATATGGCGTGGTAGTGGGGATTCGAACCCCATGACTTTGGTTAAAACTTTATTGACTCAGTAACTGTAACTTCTTCGACAGGGATATCTAGCATCTACCACCAAAATCGCTAGGACCACACCCATACCGCATACGTATTGGAACGTACTGAAATATTGATCCATAAACTTCTCCTTATAAAAGCAAATTGTTGCCGCAGAAGATGCTATTTGGTATCCCAGTAAAAGAACACTAGTGCACTTAAAACCTAATAAAGTGGTGCTCATTTCAAGTGCTAATGAAACACCAGTCATAACTCGGTAAAAAACTGTTTGGTCTAAAAAACAATATAAGACCAGTATATAAAAACATTACCTTAAATCCGTAAAGCTGTCAATTAATTGTTCTGTTTAACTTTTTTCTATATTCACCAATATAAAAATCTATCTCGTCTTCCATATCCTTAAGAATGATATCCACCATTAGCCCAAGATATGCATAGTTCTTGCTATAAGTATCTGCTTTAACTTCATCAATACCACAGAATTTCAATTGGCCTTGCAATGTTCTGTCTTCTTTAATAACTGGACGCATTCTAAAGAACACCTGCATACGAGCTATCTTCATACAAAACAACTTCATATTAAAGTGATGGCGCTGACGCTCTTTAATTGCTACTTCATGCAAAATTGAACCGATATGCTCAACAAGCGTCTTAAATGCTTGCGTATTGTCGCGAGAATCACCCCATACCAACATTTCGCAATATGCCTTAGTTACATCATCTTCAATTGATGCGATTGCCCCACAACGCTCTTCCCATGTTGGTGCTTTCTCTCCTGTCGAGACAGCAGAAGTTTCATAGCTTGCCGTTTTAGCTCTCATTTGCTGACTGACCCATTCAAGATTTGATAATTCTTCTGTCACTGCTGCACTCATATTTCATTCACCAATTGTTCTATCTGCTGAACCGCTAAACCTGACTTCACTTGCTCTGTACTGAACCGTAAAACTGTAAAACCCATCATTGCTGCCGAGTTATATTTCTCCATATCCCCTATATAGCCCTTGCCTCTTGTATGACGTCCTCCGCTCCAGATACCGCCTTCGACCTCTACCAATATCTTTTTTCCCGTAATTAAAAAATCCGCCCGCCACTTACGTTTTGGATGAAATTTATATTCCTGCTCAAAACTGGTCTTGCATGCTCTCAAGTGTGTTGCTAGTACCATCTCACCTTCACTTGGGTGTCTGGTACCTTGCTTTACTGAACGGCGCTTCTTTGCCTTCACTGGAAATAATTCACGGTATTCAGCAAGGCTCATTGATGTCATTTAGAGTCACCATTCTTGATTGCTTGCTCGATTGCCTTATCCAATTGAAGTAGCTCATTGTAGTCAGTGTTAGATAACCCACTACGGTTGTATTTGCCTCGTAATTTGTCACGACGAGCAATCGCTTTTTCTAAATCGAAGTTTTCATGAGTATTCATGCTGCCCCCTGCAATGAGCCTTTGAACCCGACTTGCTTGAGATACGGTTCCCATTGTTTGGCCTGAACTGGATCGCTAAGTTTTACAGCGATACGTGCTGCGAGTTGATCGTAGCTTTCCCCTGCAGCTGCAAACTGGCTTGCGAACTCAGGATGTTGTGAAAGTTTTTGAGCGAAGGCGTGAACCTGTTTGTCGCTCAACTGGTGCGGTGCGCTCGGCGAGCAGCGAACCTGCGACCCAGAATTTCGGAAAGGTGCCTGTTCACGAGCTTGGTATTTACCACATGCGTTGATTAACCAATCTGCAAAGTGGTAATTCATGAGTTCATCACAAAGATTCTTTTCAGCGTTGTAGAGTTCAAATGCTCTTAACTCTCGATCGAACCAAGTGGCTTTTTTGATTTGCTCGTAAGTTTCCTGATCAGTTGCCAAA
>NZ_JEXG01000082.1:0-3042 GCF_000581275.1 Acinetobacter sp. 809848 | reverse complement strand
CAAAATCAGGAGTTGGCTATGCACATCCATCATTTCTTGGCACTCATTGCCAAAAGCTATAACGACACAGCTTAAAAATTTACAGCAGCTTGAACGCCATAAGGTTTTCAGGCTTTAAGTCATTTTTACTTAAAACTTAGCAAAACAAAACTTGAGATGTGCCAAGCACCGTCTTACGGCTTTGCTGTGCCTTTTTTTCTCCCAAAAAGGCCACAGGCTTTTTATCTCATGTAGAAACAACAAGAATTTATAACGGTAAAACTATGCCAACTTTAGAAAGATCTTCCAAAAAATTACAGGTTGTTCAAACTGCCATCCAACTCTTTACCACGCATGGATTCCATAATGCGGGCGTAGACCTGATTATCAAAAAATCCAAAATTCAAAAAGCCACGTTTTATAACTACTTTCACTCAAAAGAACGACTTGTTGAAATGTGCCTAATCTTTCAAAAAAGCCGACTTAAAGAAGAAGTTCTGGCAATTGTCTACTCACATCGCTACCCAACCGCAGCCGATAAACTTAAAGAAATTGTTCGTTTACATGTCGATGTAAATAGCCTTTACCATCTTTTGTTTAAAGCTATTTTTGAATTAAAACTGCTTTATCCACGGGCTTACCGCATGGCAGTTGAATATCGAAAATGGCTACTAAAAGAAATTTTTGATTTGGTCTTTAGTTTAGAAACCAACAAACTCAAACCCGATGCCAACATGGTTTTAAACTTAATTGATGGCTTGATGTTACAAGTTTTAAGCTTTAACAGTTTGAATGAACGGGATGTGGTGTTGGAGAGGTTTTGGGGAAATACATTGATATAAAAACTAAAATATTTATATAAAGTAAAATTTTAATTAATAAATCTTAATTGTAATAATGCGGTTTATTAATTTTATATGTTTTTAATCATATGTTTTAATTTTATTTAAATTAATCATTATTGCTGCTTTTAAATAAATGATATATCTTTAATAATATGATTTTTTAGAGTTTATAGCCTACCACTTCCCCAAGGGGTAGGTTTTTTTTATTTAAAAATTTTACTCTAATTGCTGGATTGTATAGCTTTGATAGGTTTTAAATGTATGTGTTTAAAACCTATTTTTATAATTTAAATTTTAAAAAAATTAATTGTTTAGTTAATGTTTTTAAAAAATAATCATTTTTCACTTTATTTTTTTTAAAAGAAAATTATTCTGAAAATTATTTGTTTAAGGTGTGGGGATTAATAATTTTTAAATAAGTTTTGGATTGTTTTAAAATATTTCAAGAGATTAGATCTTCTAATGAGTAAATTGCCTCTTCCCCCCAATGATTTACAACTTATAATCAAATCAGGTACGAAGTTTTTTTTATATTTTTGTATTGCTTCAAGTTTATCAATATCACTCACAAAAGCAGAGACCGCGTCTGCTAACTCGGGAAAAAACTTAACAAAGAAGGTTTCTCAGCTCTTTAAACCCACGCCGGATGAAAGCTATCGATCTATCGACTTCCAAAAATTAAGTAATTTAGGCTTTGATCAGAACCAATTTCAACGGTTTGGAAATGATGGGAATTATTTACCGACTTCTACTGCGATGTGGAATAATCAAGTCAGTTTAGTTGATGCTGTTCAATATGCAGTTCAACGAAATCCTAATATTTCTCAAGCCATTTCAACTTTAGCTGGCCAAAATGCTGGTATTGATGTTGCGAGGGCAGGTTATTATCCTCAAATTTCAGGTGGTATTACCACAGGTGACTTGAGTAGTGGTGAGCGGGGAAGGCAGTTACTCACATTATCTGCAACTCAAATGCTTTTTGATTTTGGTAAAGTCAAATCAGGTGTATCGGTTGAGAAGGCTAAACTCCAAGTCGAACAGGCGAATGTGTTGGTCAGTATTGACGATATTGCACTTGATGTGGCTCAGTCGATTATCAATATTCAGCGCTATCTCCAATTAAATAAAATTGCCGAGCAGCAAATTGCGGGTATTCAGCGAATTCAGGAAATCGCTAATTTACGTGCAAATGCTGGTATTAGTAGCCAAGCTGATCCAGTTCAGGCACAAACTTATTTAGAATCTGCGCAGTCAACACTTATTGCACAGCAATCTTTACTACGTCAGTACCAACAACATTTAAGAACTCTGGTAGGCGTAGATGTTTTTAATAAATCATGGATCATTCCTGACGATTTAGTGAAACAGTCTGGTCTTTATAGTGAACCTGAGTTTAATACCATTCCAAAAATGATCGCTGCACAAGCAGGCATTGAAGTGGCTAAAGCTCAAAAGGAACAGACCCGTTTAACACGTTATCCAACTTTGGCAGTGAAAGGCTCTTTGAGTCAGGCTATTAATGGAAAAAACCCAAACAATAATGAAGACGATGGTTTATATAGTTCCATCATGCTTGAAGCCACCAGTCAGTTTTATCAAGGTGGATCAGTTTCTTCCCAAGTAAAAATGGCAAGTTATGCAGAGGAAGCCGCTAAATCTAAAGTGAATTCTGTGTATCTGGATGTGCTCGATCAGATCAGAACCAGCCGTGAGCAAATTGAAAATAAACAACGTCAAATGCAGGTTTTAGCCAACCGCCAAGCGACAACAGTTCGTACACGCGAACTTTATCAAGAGCAGTACAAACTCGGTACCCGTTCATTGGTTGACTTACTGAATGCTGAACAAGCGATTCATAGCGCCAATGCAGAACTTGAAACTGCACGTTATGACATCTACAGCAGTATTGTTCAGTATATTTCGGCAACAGGACGTTCCCGCCAAGCTTATGGCTTAAATAATATTTCAATTCAGGGGTTCGAAGTACAACCATGATGACAAAAATAAATTACCAGCCCTGGTTACAGGCGGTCTTAACGATTGCTAAACATTATAGAATTGAGCCTTCAGAAGAAAGAATTCGTTTACAACTTGACTGGAACCAAAATCAAAACCTTGATGATGTTTTGCAGTTAATGACACGTCAGGTTGGACTCAATTTACGTAAAGTACCTTTTTCATTAGATTTACTTAATCCGTGGCGTTTACCTGTCATGGT
>NZ_JEXG01000081.1:0-3382 GCF_000581275.1 Acinetobacter sp. 809848 | reverse complement strand
GTTTTAAATTAGATCATTAAAAAGTAAGGATAAATAATGAATGAGTTATTGTTAAATTGGGGTTTATAACGGGATTGAATTTTATATAGATATATTAGTTTTAACAGGTAAGATGAGAATATAAAAATGGTAAATGATGAAATTAATGATGTAGAAAGTTTTTCTTAGAATTACTACTAAATTTACAATCACAATAAGTCACCGATACCTTTAAACCTATTATTTATACTTCTCGCGATAAGCTTTCTGCTCCGAATAATTCAACAAAAAAGAGCTGATAAATTATTGCTTGCTTTTTATTCTATTTATTTCAATTTATAAAAAATATATAATATTCTCAATAGTTTTCTAATTATCTATTACATTCAATCAAGATCATATATTTTCAATAAAGAGAATAAAATGCAAGACCAAGCTTTAACCTCTCTTCCTCAAGATTTAAATGAGGATCAAAATATTACAACTCCACCAATTTCACACTCAGGAATTCATCATTTTAAGTTTCATGGGAATGCCTCAGAATATTTTGGAATCTGGATCGTTAATATTCTTTTGACTATTATTACTTTAAGCTTCTATGCGCCTTGGGCTAAAGTTCGTCGCTTACGCTATTTCTATGGCAATACAGAATTTTTTGAACGTCGCTTTGATTTTACAGGCATTCCAACCAAGATTTTGATTGGACGTTTAATTGCATTAGGAATTTACGTCGTATTTGCAATTTCCTCACAGTATTCAATGATTGCGACTGTGGTTGGACTAGTTGCGCTATATGCAGCAGTACCTTGGCTAATTCGCGCTACTTTGCGTTTTACTGCAAGAAATAGTAAGTTCGGCAACGCACGTTTTTATTTTGGTGGAACAATAAAAGAATCTTATAAAGTCTTTCTTTTGAGTATATTGGTATATATTTTCACTCTAGGAATCTTTACACCTGTAGCTATTTGGCTATATAAAAAATATTATCTTAACAACTTATATGCTGGACAATTAAATTTTAAATTAAACGCGAAATGGTCTGCATATATGGCTGCAGTTTATATACCAGTTTTTATTGCAATTGGTATAATTTCTATTTTTTCAATCATTTACTTTGCTATGGCAGGAACAATTTCTGGGTTCTCACCAAACGCTATATTCTTTGGAATATTTACGGTATATGCATTTATTGGATTATTTATTTATCCATTAATTGCTGCACGTATTTTTATTACGACATGGAACAATACTACAGTTGGAAACAGTCAATTTAAAACAGACTGTAATCAATGGCGTTTTGCATGGATTGTAGCATCGAACTGGATTGTAAAAATCTTATCCATAGGTTTAATGTCTGCTTGGGCTGCAGTTCGTATTCACAAATATCAGATTGAATCGATGAGTTTAGTTTTATTAGATGATCCAGATCAAATGATGAATCTAGCTCAACAAGAGCAAAGTGCTTTAGCTGAAGAAATCAGTGATATTTTTGATATCGACATCTCTTTATAACAATCTGAGTTAATAATTTATGTCCCACGCAGTAGATATCACTTTCTATGATGGCCTAGTGTCTAAACCATACCCTGCTCAGATTTCAGCTCAATCTGAATCTGAGGTTCTAATTCGGTATGGTGAGCAATTAGAACTTCAGCGTCATTATCAATATACTGATATGAAATTGATTGGTGCGCTGGGACAGTTACACCCAGTAATTGAATTATCTGATGATGCACGAATTGAATTTCATAGTGCATTACCTGAATGGTTTAATTACACAACTAAAAAGGTTCAACATTCGATCTGGAAATTTGAACGCTCTCCGGGTCTTATTCTTTTTAGTGTAATTTTTGTGATTACTTTTGCGATCAGTCTAGTCAAATGGGGTGTTCCAGCCACATCCCATTATCTTGCTTTTCAATTGCCTGAGAATACTTTAAAGAAACTAGGTGATGAAGCCGAGAATTATGTATTAAATAATTGGACTGCACCCAGCCAATTAGCACAAACTCAAAAAGACCAAATTACTAAACAGTATTTGAATACTGTTGCTGAAAACAAACCAGCCAAATTAGTCTTCCGTAAAGGCGATCAGTTAGGGGCTAATGCTGTAGCGCTACCCAATAATACGATTATTATCACAGATGAACTAATCAAATTGGCACATACGAATCAGGAAATCTTAGGCGTATTAGCCCATGAACAAGGCCATTTGGTTTATCGCCATAGTTTGCAACAAGGGTTAACGAGTTTAGGTCTAAGTATATTATACATTGCAATGACAGGAGATAATTCAGACTTATTTACGTCCTTACCTGCCGCTATGATTGGTGCAAATTATTCACGTAAATTTGAGTCCGAAGCCGATCTATATGCTTTACAGCTGATGGATAGGAAGCATATCGAAGTCTCTCACTTCGCAAATTTCTTACAACGTTTAAGCGATACAACGGAAGAAGGTCTCGATAAGAAAAATCAGTCCACCCCACCAACTTCTCAAGAAGAATCTTCAGCTAATAAACTATCTACAGCTGTTCTTGATGCTTTATCCTCTCATCCTGCAACCGAAGAGCGTATTCGAATGGTTCATGATTTTGAGAAAAAACAGAAAGGTGCATAAAATAATTTATAGGTACACAGAGTCTATCTAGAAAATTTATGGTCTTTAGGAAGTGGAGCATCACATGGTTGATCCGTCTTTACATTGACCATTTTCACAGGCCCATCATTGTAGATTGTTACCTTACAGCCTTTTACGACATATTCTTGTTGAATGCCACCATACATTTCATCCTCAGAAATAGCAGATGCAACATCACATGCCTCGTCAGCACGGCATGCAGTCTCCCCTCCACCAGCCTCTACAGCTTCTGCTCCAGCCGCTTCCATTGCATCTACAGCACTCTCCTGTACTTCAGCATCTACAGCCTGTATTTTTGCTGCATATGTATTTGAAAGATTCATCATAAGAAAAATTGCAAAAAAGAACTTACTACTGTGATTTATTAAATTCATGAATTATCCATATCTCTTAATTTAAATTTGGTACATATCAGTCAATTTTACTTTGCAAGTTAGTGATGCAAAGGAATTAGTATTATAAGGAGCTATTCTACCCATAATTATACATATAGCAGCAATAGTTGCCCCGAAAGAATTCATCAAACAATTACAAGATATTGACCATTATGATGGTGCATTAACTACACAATATAAAATTAAACTGAAATCAAAATCTGTCTAACGCAATCCAAATTTTTATGTGGGGTAGAATGAGGGGTAAAATAATAGATATAAAAAAAAGCCCCAGCTTTTAACAGGGGCTTTTCGAATTTGGCGGAAGCGGTGAGATTCGAACTCACGGAGGACTCACACCCTCGTCGGTTTTCAAGACCGGTGCATT
>NZ_JEXG01000080.1:0-3554 GCF_000581275.1 Acinetobacter sp. 809848 | reverse complement strand
GTTTCAAGTAAAGATGATGTGTTAGTTGATGGGGTAAAAAATAGTTTTGCAAAGAGAAAGAAAGAAGAAAAGTTTACTGAAGCCAATAATTTAAAAAATTCTATATTAAGTAGTTTAGATTTATTAAAACAACAACAGTTTTTTACCGATTATGATAATATGGTTACTGCATATGAAGATTATGCTTCTAGTAATTATGATTATACTTTATATGTGAAGCATTATAATCTTTATAAAGATTTTATTTCCAAATACCCAGTGAGACCAAACCCAAGGCTTCTTATATTTGGATCAGATGTACCATTATTCCATAGTATTATTGCTGTACCACAAAGAAGTAGCCGCTTTGATGCATTATATTCATTTGAGCCAAAATATGATGAAAATTATTTAAGGAGCTTACAGGCGGAAGTTGATTTTTATAATACAGAGATAAATGGTTCAGAACATGCCGAAGCTAAATTAACTTCAAAATCAGGAAATATAAATATTACTTCTGCTAAAGGTTTATCTATAAGTGGAGGAAATATTTCTGCTCAATTAGGACAAGTTAATTTAGAAGCAAGTGGTGTTTTAGCCGAACAGTATAAATCTTCAATTAGTAGTGGGGTTAATCAACCACCAAAATCATTAAATGCAAGTATTATTGTTGATGGTCATACAGATTTTTATGAGAAAGGTACTGAAAATGATCAAAATTATAGTATGAGAACACTAGTCAGCCCTTCTATTATTAATGGGGATAAAGGGGTTAACATTAGAACTGTAGGTAAAACTAAAGATGATAACTTAGTTTTACAAGCTACCGGTATTACATCAAAAAATGGTGATGTGAAAATAGAATCAAATAAAAGTATTTTATTTGATGCAGCTATTGAGCAAAGTTATGATCGATCAATAACTACTGAAAAGAAAAAATCATGGGGTGGTTTAAAGAAAAAGTATATTACGACTGTTTCTGAAAATAATGGCACAAATGCGGCATCAGTTGATATTTCTGCAAAGAATATTTCTATTGAGACAAAGAAACTAGATCCATCTGTAGATGCTAAAACCCCAGATAATAATATTGATATTTACTCTGGGCGCTTTACTGCCGAGGGCGGAACAATTTCGATTAAATCTGGCGGGAATCTTAACTTTTACACTGTGGAAGAATCTTCTAGCAGTACAGTAGATGTTACGAAGAAAACCTCATATTCTAAACTTATCTCAAATACAACACCTCTAAAACAAATGCAACGCGTACTCAAGTTACTGAAATACCAGCAACCTTAAAAGCAGATTATATTGGGACAAAATCAGTTTATGATACAAGACTTGTTGGAACAGAATTTGAATATTTAATCGGTTCTACACTTGAAGCTGGAGGAACACTTGAATTAATAGCTGCTAAGACATCTATTACAGAGCTCTTAAAAAAAGAAAAAAACTCTGTAGCTTGGCAAGCGATGCAGGATAAAGGCTCAATTACTGAAACTGCTCAATTACCGAGTTTTAATGGACCAGTTTTACCTACCTTTAAAGCTGCAGGTGGTTTGAGTGTACAAGTTCCAATAAGTGAAAAAGACGTTAATAAGGTGGAGCTACGTGATGCGATTCTTGATTTATCTAAAAAACCAGGAAATGAATATTTAAAAGAATTGGTAAACCGAAAAGATGTAGATTGGCAAACAGTTCTATTAACTCAAAAAGACTGGGACTATAAATCACAAGGTTTAACAGCAGCTGGAGCTGCAATTATTGTGATTATTATAACGATTGTAACCATGGGTACAGGAACTGCTGCAGCGGCAGGAGCGGCTGGAGGAACAGCAGCAAGTGGGACTACAGTTGGTTTGGGCGCAAGTATGATTGGTTCAGCAGGCGTTACAACTGCAACAGTGGGAGGTGTTACAACAATTACAGGTGTTTCTACGCTTGGGGCTATGGCAAATGCTGCTATTACAAGTTTAGCAACTCAAGCAAGTGTAGGATTAATTAATAACGGTGGAGATATCGGCAAAACACTAAAAGATTTAGGAAGTAAAGATTCTGTTAAGAATTTAGCAGCATCAGTAGTCACTGCTGGATTGTTGAATGGGGTAGCGACAAACTTAAATATCAGTAGTAATGCTATTGTGAATGACATTGCCAATAATATGGCTACTGGAATGATACAAGGTGTTGGCAGTACATTGATAGATTCTGCTGTTAATGGTAGAAACCTAAGCGAAGGACTGGAAAAAGCTTTATTAGCAGGATTGGCAAACTCACTGCAAGCACCATTAGCAGGTGCTATTGGTGACACATTAGGAATGAGTAGCAATGCCTTTGTGAGTAAAGTTGTTGCTATTGCTGCGCATGCTGCAGCGGGTTGTGCAACTGGTGTGATTGACAAAGAATGTCAGTCACGAGCACTAGGAGCCGCTTTAGGTGAGGTCATTGCAGAAAATATGTTCAAACCAGCAAATGGCATTGAATATACGGAAGCAGAAAAATCAAAAATTCTCAACATTACTAAACTTACCACTGGGGTGGTTGCTGCGTATGTAGGATATGATGTGACTGCTGCTGCAAATGCAGCAGATACAGCCGTTAGCAATAATTATTTGAACCATGTGCAAGAGAAGCAAAAGAGTCAAGAACTTAAAGATTGTAATGTTCTTACTTGTGGTGGAGTAGTTGTTAAATGGGCTGCAATTAGTGCAGGACAAGATGCAAATTATGCAGCAGGCTTTGCAGTAGGTATTCCGACCTCTGTTGCTGAGTCGGTAGTGGGTTTGGCAAAAATGGCTCTTAGCCCAATACAAACCTATAAAGCAATCAAAGAAGTTATCAATAGTGAAAACGCTCTAGGTAATATTAGTGATGCTATTAAACAAGATTATACGAACCGTATTAATAAGCTTGAATCAGAATATGAAAAAGCTGGTATTAAAGGCTCATATAATGCAGGTTTAGAAGCGGGCAAACTTACAGCTGATGTAGCGAGTTTATTCGCTGGTGGCGCTAGTCTTGCTAAAGGTGGAGTGATCCTGACAGAAAAAGTAGCAGCAAAAGTTGGCTACAAAGTTTTAAAAGATCCAATAATTATTTCGGATAAAGGTATTGCAGTCAATTTAGATGGACATAAAATATATGATCCTCAATTTACTCCCTTGAGTACAAATCCCCGTGCGCTTTATAGATTCTCAGATTTTAATCATAGATCTACAGGTGGTGATATCTATTTTGGTGAAAACATTGCTACATCTTATTTCGAAGTGAGACAGGCTGTAAATGGAAAGTCTTTATTTGTGGGACAGGTTGAGGTTAAGAATATGCTAGATTTAACCGATCCTAAAATATTGAAACAAATGGGGATTGATCAAAAAAAACTAACTGAAATTGCGCCAGATGGTTATTCAAATGCAGAAAAGGCTAAAAAAGAAGCTATATATGCGTATACAAATAGAATTGCGAACCAAGCCTATGACAAAGGTTACACAGGTATTATCTATAATAGTAGCCGTAATACAGGTTCAAACAATAACCGTGCTGTAGTGTTATTTGGGGGGCGTTATGATGCTGCT
>NZ_JEXG01000079.1:0-3597 GCF_000581275.1 Acinetobacter sp. 809848 | reverse complement strand
AAGAGCACCAATACCAGCGTCGATCTGAAGATAAGCATATGAAAATACCAAAATATAAACCGCTAGAAAAAATGCGTTTTTTAAACTCCATTGGACTTTGGTTTGAGACGATTTTGAATATAAAAACAGTCCAAATAAAACAACCGCACCACTTCCCACTCGTATTAGACTAAAAGTCATTGGGTCAATATGTCGGCCAACCAAAGCCAAACGACACAATACAGAATTTGCTGCAAAAGCCGCCATTATGAGTGCAATTTTAAAAAGCATTGTCCTTATGCTCCTGTTATTTCTTATAGTGTAAAAGAAGTCTTTCTTATCTATCTAATTCATTATGCAACTCATTTAATTCAATTTTTATAATAAAGGAATTTTATATTAAATGGACAAGTTTTTAAGATTCAACTTATCAGTTCAATCTTTAACTCTAGAATTGACTTATCGATGACTTAATAATAGGCTAATATCAAGTTCTATTTTAGAACCTAAAGAATTAAAGGACCCAAAAATGAAAAATCCGATGGAAATGACTGGCCTTGAATTTTTACAAGCAATGATAGAAGGCCATATTCCACCTGCCAGCATTAGTAAAACAATACCTATGCAACCTACTGAAATTTCAGAAGGATCTGTTACTTTTAAAGCTCAAGCAGATCATAACCATTTAAATCCACTCGGTGGCGTACATGGCGGTTTTGCTGCTACAGTTCTAGATTCAGTGACTGGCTGTGCAGTACATACGATGTTACCTGCGGGTGTAGGTTACGGCACAATCGACCTTAACGTAAAAATGTGCCGCCCTATTCCCCAAAATCAGGCTTTAATTGCAACAGGCAAAGTTATTAATTTAAGTAAAAATTTAGGTATTTCTGAAGGAAAGATTATTGATGAGGAAGGTAAACTGTATGCCTATGCAACAGCAACCTGCATGATTATTCGTTCATAATTATTAAAGGCAGCCTTAAACCGCTGCCTTTTTTATTAAGTCATCTGAATTATCTGGACGTTCACAAGTTTGTGCAATCACATACGGCGCCCAAATATTTTTAAGTTGAAGTTCTATAATTTCTTGATGCTCTACAGACCAAGCTAAAACTTTATTTTTACCCAAAAATAACTCCCCTTCTAATTGAAAAATATATAAAGATTCAGAAGAGTTTAGTAGTTTCGAGCTTTTTAAAATCTTAAGTGAATTATGCACATTCCATTTAGCGCTAAACCAAAGCTGCAATAAATCGCCTAAATATAAATCCTGCTTTTTGAAAGGATAAGCATTAATCCATGCACCTTCTACAAGTGTGTAATAAGATTCTGATTGATTTAAGATATTGAGATAATTGTGTTGATAGAAATCAAAATTAGAAAAAATAGAAGCGATCGTAAGCGTTTTCATACTTATCTCCGATTTAGCCATTTTAGTGCTGGCAAGTTGGTTTAAATCCACACTGTTTGGATTTCTCCAAACGCTTGTTCTTTTTTGAATCTAGCAATTGATTTTTTAAAGTGCAAGTAATTTCTTAACTCATCACTCAACTGATCAAATAAAAAGCATACGACACAAAAATGAAGTAAACATGACAATTTAGACTTGACCCTTCTCAAAATCTCCTTATAATCGCATGCAGATTCTCCCATAGCTCAGTCGGTAGAGCGACGGACTGTTAATCCGCAGGTCCCTGGTTCGAGCCCAGGTGGGAGAGCCAAATACTAAAAAGCCCGCAGCATTAAAGCGGGCTTTTTTTTGCCATAAATTTATCAATAACTATAAAAAATCCTCTATCAGCAGATAGAGGATTTAATTTTTTCTTAGAGTCTTTATTAGGTTTAACGCTCTAACCTAACTCGAAAGAATATATTTTCTTCTTAAATTATTATTCCACTTCAACCACTTTTAAAGGATTAAAAGATTGAGTGGTCGGCATCATTTCAATACGATTAATATTAATGTGTGGAGGTTGGGAAGCAATCCAAGCTACTGTATTTGCAATATCTTCAGGCAAAAGTGGATTCTTTTTATCATATAGACTGTTTACTTTATCCTCATCACCTTTAAAACGCACAAGAGAAAATTCAGTACCTCCACACAACCCTGGTTCAATGTTAGTTACGCGCACACCAGTACCAGCCAAATCAGCACGAAGATTTAGACTAAATTGCTCCACGAAAGCTTTGGTTGCCCCATACACATTGCCCCCTGGGTATGGATATGTGCCTGCGATAGACCCCATATTAATAATCAAACCTGATTTTTTCTTTACCATACTTGGCAAAATTAATCGGGTAATCGTAACAAGCCCCTTAACATTGGTATCAATCATCGTGTACCAATCATCTAGATCTGATTTATCTGCTGGTTCCAATCCTAATGCCAAACCTGCATTATTCACCAATAAATCAATTTGGCCGATTTGAAATTCGGCTGGCAAATCAACCAATACTTTATTTATATTTTCTGCCGTATCTGTCATGTCAAATACTAATGGGTAGAATTTTTCACCAAGTTCTTGTTTTAGTTCTTCTAGTTTTTCTGCTCGTCTTCCGCAACCAATAACGTTATATCCTAACTCAATCAGTTTTTTTGAAATGCTATAACCAAAACCCGCTGAGGCACCTGTAACTAATGCTAACATTCTTATATCCTTAGAAATGATCAACTATTTCAGTTGAACTCATGATGAACATATCAGCCTTTATATTTACACAATATTTATTATTAGCCTAAAAAAATAAAAGTTTTTTAAAAATTTTAAGAGAAATTAAAATCTATAAAAAATATATTTATTAAATAATTATATGCATTAAAAAACTAAAAGCAGAACATGCTTACCTAATAAAAAAGTTTACCGTGAAAGGTAAACTTTTTTATTTGAGACATCCAAGACTAAGCAGGAATACCACTATGAAAACGGAAAGTATTATCTGGGGTTAAAATCAGATTCTTTTCAACTTCACGGATATGATCAATTCGCTGCTGAATATCCTCTTTAGGATCTTTCATTTTTGCAGTTTTTGCTACATCAAGCGCAAGTGCGAGATAGTCTTCAAAATGACGAGACTCTGACTTAAGCAAGTATCGATAATAACGTCCTAACTCATCATCTACACGCGGAGCAAGTGCATAAAAACGCTCACATGAACGAGCCTCTACGAATGCCCCAATCACCAGCACATCAATTAAAGCTTCAGGCTCATACGTACGAATCTCTTTACGCAACCCACCTGCATAACGCCCAGCACTTAAACCAGTCCACTCTTGACCGCGCTTAGCCATAAGCTCAAGTACTTGTTCGTAGTGAAGCATTTCTTCTCGTACAAGTTGAGCAAGTTTTACTTGTAAGTCAGGAAAGAAGCTATAGCGGAACATTAAGTTCATTGCTGTACTAGCAGCTTTCTTTTCACAATTAGCATGATCTTGCATCAAGATATCTAAATTATTGATTGCCTCATCCAACCATGCATTTGGTGTTTGACATCCTAAAAAGGCCACCACAGGTTGCATTAATTCATCGTAATTGATACTCGACATAACCAACTATCCTGCTGCCTGAATCGCTGTTTTCATATCTTTAACCGCTTGAACCAGACCTACAAAAACAC
>NZ_JEXG01000078.1:0-3597 GCF_000581275.1 Acinetobacter sp. 809848 | reverse complement strand
CATCGTCTGGTTACACATGCTGTGCATAAACATGGTTCAAAAATCTTAATGCAAATTTTGCATGCAGGTCGCTACGGTTACCAGCCATTTGTTGTGTCTTCAACTGCAATTAAATCTCCAATTTCACCTTTTAAACCACGCCAGCTTTCTGAAAAAAATATTCTGAGCACAATAGAAGATTACGCTCAGTGCGCCGATATCGCTAAAAAAGCAGGTTATGACGGTGTCGAAATTATGGGCTCGGAAGGTTATCTCATTAACCAGTTTTTAAGTCGCCACGTGAACCAGCGTACTGACCGTTGGGGTGGTGAAATTGAAAACCGTATGCGCTTTCCAGTCGAGATTGTTAAAGCGATTCGTGCCAAAGTCGGTGAGAAATTTATTATCTGTTTCCGCTTGTCTTTACTCGATTTAGTCCATGACGGTAACACCATGCAAGAGGTGGTGACTGTAGCCAAAGCTTTAGAAAAAGCAGGTGTGACTTTATTAAATACCGGCATTGGCTGGCATGAAGCTCGTGTGCCGACCATTGTAACATCTGTGCCTCGTGCAGCTTTTGTTGACTACACTGCTCATGTAAAACAGCATATTTCTATTCCGATTATTGCTTCAAACCGTATTAACATGCCTGAAACTGCCGAAGAAATTTTGGCAACTGGTAAAGCAGATATGGTTCAAATGGCGCGTCCTTTATTGGCCGATGCATTTTGGGTAAATAAAACTGCGACTAACCGTGTTGATGAAATTAATACCTGTATTGCATGTAACCAAGCCTGTTTAGACCATGCTTTTAAAAATAAGCGTGTATCTTGTTTGGTTAACCCACGTGCAGGCCATGAAACAGAACTGGTCTATTTAAAGACTAAACAGCCTAAGCGAATTGCAGTTGTGGGCGGTGGAGTAGCGGGTATGTCGGCGGCAACTGTTGCGGCAAGTCGTGGTCATGCAGTCACTTTGTTTGAAGCAACATCGGATGTAGGCGGTCAATTTAACTTTGCCAAAGTTGTACCAGGCAAAGAAGAATTTCACGAGACGATCCGCTACTTTAAAGTCCAACTCGAAAAAACAGGGGTGGACGTACGTTTAAATACTCGCGTAAATCGTGAACAACTTGAACGTGAAGGTTTTGATGAAGTAATTGTTGCAACTGGTGTAATCCCTCGCGCATTAAAAATTGAAGGAAGTGACGCACCACAAGTCCTTTCGTATGCTCAAGTTTTGAAAGGGGCAGAAGTCGGGCAAAAGGTTGCAGTGATTGGTGCGGGTGGTATTGGTTTTGACGTGTCAGAATTTTTACTTAAACCGCCACATCAACCACAGCCTCAACCTTTAGCCGACTGGCAACGTGAATGGGGTGTAGACCCAGATCCGAATTATGTTTCTGAAGGGGGGATGCAGCCGCCAGTCGTTGAACCAGCGATCCGTGAAATTTATTTATTGCAACGTAAAACCACACCACTTGGTATTGGTCTAGGCAAAACTTCAGGTTGGGTCCATCGTGCACAGCTTAAAAAGCATGGCGTACGTATGCTGCGTGGTGTGCAATATAAAGCAGTCACTGATGAAGGGCTTTGGATTGAGCACAATGGGCAAGATCAACTTTTACGTGTAGATACGGTTGTGGTGTGTGCAGGTCAAGAGTCGGTAAAAGACTTGATGCCAAAAGAAGGTGAGTCGACTATAGCGAACTATCATATTATTGGTGGTGCAAAGCTTGCAGCAGAGCTAGATGCCAAGCGTGCGATCAAAGAAGGAGCAGAATTGGCTGCCCAACTGTAAAATTGATGAAACAATACGCACTTGAACACAAAGCGATGATATTTTTCTTGAATAAAATGAATAAGCTTTGTATTCTTACGCACATGGAAGCGTGGCAGAGCGGTTTAATGCACCGGTCTTGAAAACCGACGAGGGTGTGAGTCCTCCGTGAGTTCGAATCTCACCGCTTCCGCCAGATTCTTAAAAAGCCCTTGTTAATGACAAGGGCTTTTTTTTATACCTAGTGTCTACATTACAGTAAGATTTAGCTTAAATACTGCTAATAAATCCTGAAAATTTCATATAAATCAAACAAGTATATATTTTAATCAAAATTACTATATTTATATAATATATTTTTTATTTTCAATATCTTACCAATTAAGCTTCTATATATCAGAATCGAACAAGTTATTTGTAGAATATTCATTTATTGATATATGATGAGCCAATATTTAGAAACTGTTTCAAAACATAATTCTATTGTTCAGCGAGCAAGTTCAAGGAAGGAATGATGCTGAATTCAGTTTTCTAAACCCGATATCAGGAAATTATTTCCGCCCCAAAATTGTATTTTGACCCATTGGTTGGCAATGCCTGACTCTTTTGAAAGATAGGCGTTTCCTATTTTAGGATGTATCTATGAAAAAATTATTTAGTGTTCTGTTCAGCGCATCTGTTCTAACACTGACTGCATGTAATAAAGAACCTGCAAAAACTGAAAATACAGCATCAGCTAAAGACAAAACTGAGTCAGTTCGAACTATTAAATTGGTTTCAACAGGTTCAGACACTGACGTATGGAAATACGTTGCAACGCTTCCTGAAACTGCTCAAGCGGGCATTAAACTCGAAGTGACTAACCTGACTGACTATGTTGTATTGAATACATCTGTAGCAAGTGGCGAACAAGACGTAAATGCGTTCCAGTCATTTAACTATTTGGCAGCTTATAACTCTTCAAATACAGCTAAAGTTGCTGCTGTTGCGACAACTTATCTAGAGCCAATGGGTATTTATGCAAATAAAGTTAAATCTGTTGAAGAGTTCCCACAAGGCGCGACTATCGCGATTCCAAACGACACTGCTAACGAAGCGCGTGCTTTAACATTATTACAATCTGCTAAACTGATTAAACTCAAACCAGACTTTGATCCTGTAAAAGGGACGACCAATGACGTCGTTGAAAACCCTAAAAACTTACAATTAAAACCAATTCAAATGACTACAGCAGTTCGTGTTAAAAACGATGTAGACGCAATTGTGTTGGGTAATACATTGGCACTTGAGGGTGGCCTCAATGTAATGAAAGATTCTATCTTCCGTGAGCCTATTGACCAGTCTACAAAGCTTTATGTGAATTTGTTGGGTGTTGCTGAAGCGAACAAAAACGACCCGATCTATACAAAACTTGGCGAACTTTACCACTTACCTAAAGTTCAAAAGTTTGTGAGCGAAAAATTCGGTGGCACAAAAGTTGAAGTGAACAAACCTGTTTCTGAATTTGCAGACATCAAATAAGTAATTTTTTAATTTAAAATTATTTTTAAAAGCTAAGTCTCGGTAATCGGGGCTTAGCTTTTGGATTATTTATTTTTAAAGGAAACCCAAAGTTATCGGAACAAGATTTATATTAATTTTAGAAGACTAGCTATCAAATAATTCTTAGCATACTTGACCTATTATCTCTTTATCTGAAAAATTTCTAAACCTTAAACTTTTACCATACAATCAAAAATCACAATAAAATTAAGGTGAAATAATGAGAAAAAATATATTGATTCTTAGCCTATTAATTGTCAGTGCACAGAGCTGGGCTGAATGTAAAATTGGTGATTT
>NZ_JEXG01000077.1:0-3597 GCF_000581275.1 Acinetobacter sp. 809848 | reverse complement strand
ACTACACTTTGTCCAGAACGGTTCATAAATGTAGTGGGTAGAAGTAGACGGACATCGTGTCCTTCTATATTACCACGTCCACTGATTCCGTGAAATTTCGGATCATTTTTTAATGTAATGCCATATTTGTCAGCAAGCTGTTCAATGAACCAAAAACCTGCATTATGGCGGGTTTGGGCATATTCTGAACCAGGATTGCCCAAACCAACAATTAGCGAAATATTTGACACTAATCTACGCCTTTAAACACTTATGCGCGTTTGAAGTCAGCGTGCATAGGAGTGTTTTTAGATGGGTGACGTTGTAACGCTTGGATTTTAACGTTTTCAACTTTGTCGCCCACTTTGATTTCTACAACTTCTTCAAAGAAAGCATTGCTTTCTAAAGCTTTTACAAGCTCACGAAGTTCTAAAGTAACAGTTACAGGCTCAGCGTTGCCACCATAAATGATAGCTGGAATTAAAGCTTCGCGACGAAGGCGGCGGCTCGCACCTTTCCCTTGTTTGTCTTCAGCACGCGCTTGAGCGTTTAATACGAAGTTTGCCATGAGTAAATCCTCATTAAAGTTTAAAAGACTAAACTTGCGACCAGTTTAGTGATAGAAAACCCCAGCCAAGGCTAGGGTTTATAAAAAGCTGCAATATTATAAACTATCGAACATTGCACTGATAGACTCTTCGTTATTAATACGACGAATCGTTTCAGCAACCATGCTAGCAACAGAAACCTGACGGATCTTGCCTAAGGTCAATGCTTCTTCAGAAAGAGGAATGGTATCAGTCACAACCAGTTCATCAATAACTGAATTACGTAAGTTTTCAATAGCCTTACCTGATAGTACAGGGTGAGTTGCGTACGCAACTACACGACGTGCACCAAATTGCTTAAGCGCATCAGCTGCTTTACACAATGTACCAGCAGTATCGACCATATCGTCTACGATAACGCAATCACGATCTTTTACGTCACCAATTAAGTGCATAACTTGCGACTCATTGGCTTTTTGACGACGTTTATCAATAATTGCTAAATCGATGTCACCCATCTGTTTGGCAACAGCACGAGCACGTACTACACCACCAACGTCAGGAGAAACCACCATAAGGTTGTCATGTTGTTGTTGACGTAAGTCAGCAAGCAAAGCAGGAGTACCGTAGATGTTGTCGACAGGAATATCGAAGAAACCTTGAATTTGGTCAGCATGTAAGTCGATCATCACGACACGGTCAATACCAACAGTGGTAAGCATGTCTGCGACAACTTTAGCTGTAATCGGCACACGTGCAGAACGTGGACGACGGTCTTGGCGAGCATAACCAAAATAAGGGATAACAGCGGTAATACGACCAGCACTTGCACGACGCAAAGCATCTGCCATAACCAAGATTTCCATAAGGTTATCATTGGTAGGGGCACAAGTAGGCTGAACGATAAATACGTCTTTACCACGAACATTTTCAGTAATTTCTACTGAAATTTCTCCATCAGAAAAGTGACCGACTGATGCAGCACCTAGAGGGATATGTAAGTGACTTACGACTTTTTGAGCGAACTGTGGATGAGCATTTCCACTAAAAACGACAAGATTGGGCATGAAGCACCCTTGGCGGTTGGTATGTAATGAAATAGATGGCAGGGGCGGCTGGATTCGAACCAACGGATGCCGAGATCAAAACCCGGTGCCTTACCACTTGGCGACGCCCCTAACGTGTAACCTTAAAATGATTAAGAGGAGATTCTTTTAAACTATTTACCAAGTAAGATTTACATGGTGAATGCTTAAGAATTTCATCAATATTCATTTCATTCGTTACTTCAATAAAAACACAAGCACCTGTACCTGTAAGCTTTGCTTGACCAAATTGATCTAAATATTGCATTGCTTCTTCTACTTCAGGGTATAACTGCCGAGCCAGTGGCTCAAAGTTATTTCCAAAATTAGAAGGTTCTAACTGATAGGCGCAAAATTTAGTGGTCTTAGAGTCTCTTGTCAATGTTTTTTGTGAAAAAAGCAATTGAGTGCTGATAAAACAATCAGGTTTTAAAATAATGAACTGTTTTTGATCTAAGTCTATGAATGATAAATGTTCACCAATGCCTTCAGCCCATGCATTTTTACCATAAATAAAAATTGGAACATCGGCACCGAGCTTAACACCATAGTCCGCAAGTTGTTCTTGCTCTAGGCCACATTCCCATAATTGATTTAACACAATAAGTGTTGTGGCGGCATTAGATGAACCGCCGCCTAGACCCGCACCCATTGGAATATTTTTTTCAATTTTGATGTCCAAGCCACAAAGTTTTTTTGCATGTGGTTTTAGTATTTGGGCTGCTCGATAAATCAAATTTTCTTCAGGTCGAACTTCACTCAACCCATCAATTTCGATTTCTTCGCCCAAAGTCGGTGTAAATGTCATCCAATCATATAAATCAATCAGTTGGAAAATGGTTTGTAGCTCATGGTAACCATTCTCACGTCGGCCTGTAATATGTAAAAACAGGTTGAGCTTAGCAGGGGAAGGAACTCGAATCATAGATTTATATAATTAGACTTAGCGGTTTTGGATGACCATTGTAATACGGTTTTCTTTATCTTCAGCAAGAGCTTGCTTTAAAACCAGTTTGTTTGGCAAAGTTTGTTCACCATCGTAACTGAAATTAACTGTCCAGCCATCTTCAATCAGTTGACTCACTCGATTTGTAGCGTCTTTCGTAATTTGAGCATTTAGCGTTGCTGGTTTTGCTAAAATCCAGCTCGTTAAGTGCGTAATTGGTGCTTGCCAACCTGTTGCTCGCTCTAAAAGTTCTTCTGGAGATGCAGCGCTAATAAGTCCTGTTTTAGAACTGTTTAAAGTTACTTCGCCTGGTTTACCCTGAATTTGGGTTTTTCCAACGCCTAAAATACCGCTTAATTCGATATCAAAATTATCTTGCTGTTGAAGCCAGGTAAAAAAAGCACTACCGGTTTGCTGTGGTGTACGAACCCCAATCTTACCTTGCAAATTAAAGTGTTTTTCGTCTTGAACTTGTTGAGTAACCGCAGGTTTTGGTTGAGTAAAATGCTGACAACCGGTTAGAAATAATACACTTGATCCACAGATCGCTGTGCACAGTTGGGCAAATTTGCTCATATATTTAACTCTTTTTTGCAGATGTAGGTAAAATTAACGCATCAAGCTGTTGTAATTGTGGATCATTGGCATGCTTTTGTTTCAGTTGTTGTAACACTGCGCTAAATTGCGTGAGTGACCCTTGCATATACAAAGCTTTAGCATAACGAATACCAATATTTATATTATGGCTAAGTTCATACGCTTTGCCTAAGGCTTCCGCCGCAGCTTCATAATCATTCTGTAAAAATGCAATATAACCTAGCGTATCAAGAATTGAAGCCTGTTCAGGCGCATATTCTAATGCTTGCTCTGCATACTGACGTGCTTCTTTTAAACGACGGTTTTGCAGTGCCAGTGTATAAGCATATGCATTTAGATACGTTGGGCTGTTGGGCTCAAGTTGTAATAATTGTTTTAAGGTTTTGTCCAGCTTGTCACGGTCCGTATATGGATCAAGTAATAAAACTTCCGCGTAAATTAG
>NZ_JEXG01000076.1:0-3609 GCF_000581275.1 Acinetobacter sp. 809848 | reverse complement strand
TTCCGAAGATGCGATTGATGCAGCAATTGCTCAAAATGCAGATTTATTACTCGTACATCATGGTTATTTTTGGAAGGGTGAACCGTATCCAATTACTGGAATGCGAGGCAACCGCATTAAAAAACTCATTCAAAATAATATTTCATTAGTCGCTTATCATCTACCTTTAGATGCACACCCAACTTTGGGCAACAATGTAGCGATTGCAGAAAAACTAAACTTGAAGAATTTAGAACCACTCGATTTAACCGAGAAACATCCGATTGGTAATATTGGTTATTTAGAGCAAGCAGTTTCTGTAGATGAGTTTAAAGCACAGCTTCAAAACAGTTTTGATTTTAAAGTGATTCATTTGCCAGCAGAAAAGCAAAGCATTCAAAAAGTAGGCTTCTGTACAGGCGGCGCTCAAGATTTTATTGCTAAAGCTGCTTTGCAAAATTGTGATGCTTATATTTCAGGTGAAGTCAGTGAACGAACTTTTTATGAAGCAAAAGAATTAGGGGTTCACTATTTCGCCTGTGGTCACCATGCTACTGAGCGTTATGGAGTTCAGCGTTTGGCACAAGCGATCTCAAAACAGTTTTCAATTGAAGCTGAATATTTTGAATTGAATAATCCGATTTAATTAAGTCTTTTTTTCAATCTGTGTTATGCGTATTAATTAGATCTTTATTGTGTATAGTTCTTTAAAACGATGCCCTATTGTTACCAGAATCATTTACAATAGAGCCACTTAATTGTATAACCCAGCAAATGCAAGGAATAGGAACATGACAACCATTACTTTACCTGCACTTCCATATGGCTATGATGATTTAGCGCCACATATTAGTAAAGAAACTTTAGAATACCATCACGATAAACACCACAATACCTATGTTGTTAACTTAAACAACTTAATCAAAGGGACTGACCTTGAAGGTAAAACTTTAGAAGAAATCATTAAAGCGACTGCTGGTGATGCATCTAAAGCTGGTATTTTCAACAATGCTGCTCAAGTTTGGAACCACACTTTCTACTGGAACAGCATGAAGCCAAATGGTGGTGGTAAGCCTACTGGCGCAATCGCTGCTAAAATTGACGAAGCTTTTGGTAGCTACGAAAAGTTTGCAGAAGAATTTACTGCTGCTGCAACAACTCAATTCGGTTCAGGTTGGGCTTGGTTAGTTGCTGATGAAGTAAACGGTAAATTATCTATTACTAAAACTTCTAATGCAGACACTCCACTTGCACATGGCCAAATTGCTGTATTAACAATTGACGTATGGGAACATGCTTACTACATCGATTTCCGTAACTTACGTCCTAAATACATCGCAACTTTCCTAGAAAGCCTTGTGAACTGGGACTATGCAAATGCAAAACTTGCAGGTCAACCAGCTGGTGTAGAGAAATAATTTTATTTCTTTATGAAAAACCACCCTATTTGGGGTGGTTTTTTTATTTTTAATACAGCAAAAGCATATTAATCAAGCAAAGCCCGCATTTATTGCGGGTTTTTTCTTTTCTAATGATTTAATAATTTTAGATTTCATCCATAAAATGCGCATCAGATTCTCCAATAGCTCAGTCGGTAGAGCGACGGACTGTTAATCCGCAGGTCCCTGGTTCGAGCCCAGGTTGGAGAGCCATCTACTAATCTCCCATAGCTCAGTCGGTAGAGCGACGGACTGTTAATCCGCAGGTCCCTGGTTCGAGCCCAGGTGGGAGAGCCAAATACTAAAAAGCCCGCAGCATTAAAGCGGGCTTTTTTTTGCCATAAATTTATCAATAACTATAAAAAATCCTCTATCAGCAGATAGAGGATTTAATTTTTTCTTAGAGTCTTTATTAGGTTTAACGCTCTAACCTAACTCGAAAGAATATATTTTCTTCTTAAATTATTATTCCACTTCAACCACTTTTAAAGGATTAAAAGATTGAGTGGTCGGCATCATTTCAATACGATTAATATTAATGTGTGGAGGTTGGGAAGCAATCCAAGCTACTGTATTTGCAATATCTTCAGGCAAAAGTGGATTCTTTTTATCATATAGACTGTTTACTTTATCCTCATCACCTTTAAAACGCACAAGAGAAAATTCAGTACCTCCACACAACCCTGGTTCAATGTTAGTTACGCGCACACCAGTACCAGCCAAATCAGCACGAAGATTTAGACTAAATTGCTCCACGAAAGCTTTGGTTGCCCCATACACATTGCCCCCTGGGTATGGATATGTGCCTGCGATAGACCCCATATTAATAATCAAACCTGATTTTTTCTTTACCATACTTGGCAAAATTAATCGGGTAATCGTAACAAGCCCCTTAACATTGGTATCAATCATCGTGTACCAATCATCTAGATCTGATTTATCTGCTGGTTCCAATCCTAATGCCAAACCTGCATTATTCACCAATAAATCAATTTGGCCGATTTGAAATTCGGCTGGCAAATCAACCAATACTTTATTTATATTTTCTGCCGTATCTGTCATGTCAAATACTAATGGGTAGAATTTTTCACCAAGTTCTTGTTTTAGTTCTTCTAGTTTTTCTGCTCGTCTTCCGCAACCAATAACGTTATATCCTAACTCAATCAGTTTTTTTGAAATGCTATAACCAAAACCCGCTGAGGCACCTGTAACTAATGCTAACATTCTTATATCCTTAGAAATGATCAACTATTTCAGTTGAACTCATGATGAACATATCAGCCTTTATATTTACACAATATTTATTATTAGCCTAAAAAAATAAAAGTTTTTTAAAAATTTTAAGAGAAATTAAAATCTATAAAAAATATATTTATTAAATAATTATATGCATTAAAAAACTAAAAGCAGAACATGCTTACCTAATAAAAAAGTTTACCGTGAAAGGTAAACTTTTTTATTTGAGACATCCAAGACTAAGCAGGAATACCACTATGAAAACGGAAAGTATTATCTGGGGTTAAAATCAGATTCTTTTCAACTTCACGGATATGATCAATTCGCTGCTGAATATCCTCTTTAGGATCTTTCATTTTTGCAGTTTTTGCTACATCAAGCGCAAGTGCGAGATAGTCTTCAAAATGACGAGACTCTGACTTAAGCAAGTATCGATAATAACGTCCTAACTCATCATCTACACGCGGAGCAAGTGCATAAAAACGCTCACATGAACGAGCCTCTACGAATGCCCCAATCACCAGCACATCAATTAAAGCTTCAGGCTCATACGTACGAATCTCTTTACGCAACCCACCTGCATAACGCCCAGCACTTAAACCAGTCCACTCTTGACCGCGCTTAGCCATAAGCTCAAGTACTTGTTCGTAGTGAAGCATTTCTTCTCGTACAAGTTGAGCAAGTTTTACTTGTAAGTCAGGAAAGAAGCTATAGCGGAACATTAAGTTCATTGCTGTACTAGCAGCTTTCTTTTCACAATTAGCATGATCTTGCATCAAGATATCTAAATTATTGATTGCCTCATCCAACCATGCATTTGGTGTTTGACATCCTAAAAAGGCCACCACAGGTTGCATTAATTCATCGTAATTGATACTCGACATAACCAACTATCCTGCTGCCTGAATCGCTGTTTTCATATCTTTAACCGCTTGAACCAGACCTACAAAAACAC
>NZ_JEXG01000075.1:0-3618 GCF_000581275.1 Acinetobacter sp. 809848 | reverse complement strand
ACCGTCTGTGCCTAGCTCGTCTGCATTCAAGATACCGTCGCCATTTAAGTCTTCAGGAACCGTAATCGCACCGATCAGGTCTGCAGGCAAGGTATCTACAGTCACGGTGATATCTGCATCTGCAACATCAAGGTTACCTTGTGCATCCACTGCTTCTGCATGGATGGTCACAGGGCCTTCGCCTGTGACAGGAATCGCTGCGTGATGAAGCCGTTTGCAAGGTCAGCTGCTGTCACGGTGTAGTTAGTACCGTTCACATTCACCACTGTGCCGTCGATTGCATCTGGTCCCAACGCCACTTGTGCATTGAAGGTACCGTCTGTGCCTAGCTCGTCTGCATTCAAGATACCGTCGCCATTTAAGTCTTCAGGAATCGTGATCGCACCGATCAGGTCTGCAGGCAAGGTATCTACAGTCACGGTGATATCTGCATCTGCAACATCAAGGTTACCTTGTGCATCCACTGCTTCTGCATGGATGGTCACAGGGCCTTCGCCTGTGACAGGAATCGCTGCGGTGATGAAGCCGTTTGCAAGGTCAGCTGCTGTCACGGTGTAGTTAGTACCGTTGATATTCACTACTGTGCCGTCGATTGCATCAGGTCCCAACGCCACTTGTGCATTGAAGGTACCGTCTGTGCCTAGCTCGTCTGCATTCAAGATACCGTCGCCATTTAAGTCTTCAGGAATCGTGATCGCACCGATCAGGTCTGCAGGTACTGTATCAATAGTAAGCGTAGCTGTATCTGTAGCAGTATTTCCAGCTGGATCAGTTGCAGTTACAGTTACAATATGAGGACCATCTATTAATGCAGGCAAAGTATTGTCTGCAAGCGTCCAAGTACCATCACCGTTATTCACTGCCGGATAATCAACGCCATCCACATTCACAACCACAGTGGCTGTTGGGTCATTAATTACCCCTGTTAAAGCAGGAGTTGTGTCATTAGTAGTTAAGTCATCTAAAGATACAACTGGAACACTAGTATCAATCGTCACCACTGCTGTATCTGTACCTGCATTGCCTGCTGCATCTGTTGCAGTCACGGTAATGGTGTGTGGACCATCAGTTAACGCAGGAAGTGTATTGTCTGCAAGCGTCCAGGTGCCGTCACCATTGTTCACTGCCGGATAGTCAACACCATCCACGTTCACAACCACTGTTGCTGTCGGATCGTTCACTGTACCAGTGAGTGCTGGTGTGCTGTCGTTCGTCAACACATCATCAAGTACAACCACTGGCGGTGTGATGTCTGCAGAGACTGTGCCTGTACCTGGCAATGAAGTATTGCCTGCAGGGTCAGTGGCTGTTGCAGTCACGGTATCGCCATCCACCAGGTTACCCGGGTTTGGTACTGACCAGCTGCCATCTGTGCCTGCTACCACTGTTGTAGTGGTGCCGTCAGGGAAGCTGACAGTCACTGTTGAACCAGGTTCTGCTGTACCGCTCACCGGGTCAGTCGCATTGATTGGATCAAGTACAGGTGCATTTGGTGCTGTGGTATCAATCGTCACCACTGCTGTATCTGTACCTGCATTGCCTGCTGCATCTGTTGCAGTCACGGTAATGGTGTGTGGACCATCAGTTAACGCAGGAAGTGTATTGTCTGCAAGCGTCCAGGTGCCGTCACCATTGTTCACTGCCGGATAGTCAACACCATCCACATTGACAACCACAGTTGCGGTCGGATCGTTCACTGTACCAGTGAGTGCTGGTGTGCTGTCGTTCGTCAACACATCATCAAGTGCAACCACCGGCGGTGTGATGTCGGCAGAGACTGTGCCTGTACCTGGCAATGAAGTATTGCCTGCAGGGTCAGTTGCTGTTGCAGTCACGGTATCGCCATCCACCAGGTTACCCGGGTTTGGTACTGACCAGCTGCCGTCTGTGCCTGCCACGACTGTTGCAGTGGTGCCATCAGGGAAGCTCACAGTCACTGTTGAACCAGGTTCTGCTGTACCGCTCACTGGGTCAGTTGCATTGATTGGATCAAGTACAGGTGCATTTGGTGCGGTGGTATCAATTGTATAAGTTTGTGTATCATTAACAGTGCTGCTATTACCTACTGCATCAGTAAAGGTTACTTTGGCATCAATTGTTTTATCTGCATCCGCTGTTAAACCACTACCCGGCACACTTACTGTCCATGTACCTGCTGCACTGTCTACAGTTGCATTATAAGTTATCCCATTAATAACAACTGTAACGGCTGTAGTAGCCGCATCTGAAGGAACGTTTGTCAGAACACCAGTAATCGTGACATTACCCGCTGCTTCTGATGCATTAATTACATTGTCAGCTGTTACTGAATCAACTGCGAAGTTGACACCATCGGTATTTGGGCCAACTGCATCGACAATAGCTGTGCCTGGTAATGATGGGTTACCTGCTGAATCTGTAGCAATCGCTTCAACTTCATCGCCATCATTCAGGCCAGGGTTTGGCACAGTCCACGTACCGTCTGGTCCTGCTACAACACTTGCTGTACTGCCGTCAGGATAAGTCACAGTCACTGTTGAACCAGGTTCTGCTGTACCTGTAATCGGGTCTGTCCCGTTAACCGGGTTAATTACTGGAGCATCAGGTGCAGTGGTATCGATTGTATATGTTTGTGTATCATTAACACTGCTGCTATTACCTGCTGCATCTGTAAACGTTACTTTGGCATCAATTGTTTTATCTGCATCCGCAACCAAACCGCTACCCGGCACACTTACTGTCCATGTGCCTGCTGTGCTATCTACAGTCGCAGTATACGTCTGGCCATTGATCACAACAGTGACCACTGTATTTGCTGCATCTGCCGGAACGTTTTTCAATATACCTGTAACAGTAACGTTGCCTGACGCTTCTGATGCATTAATCACATTGTCAGCTGTTACTGAATCAATCGCAAAATTTACTGACCCTGTATTCGGTGCTGCTGTATCAACTGTCACAACACCCGTATCTGTACCTACGTTACCTGCTGCATCTGTTGCAGTCACGGTAATGGTGTGTGGACCATCAGTTAATGCAGGAAGTGTATTGTCTGCAAGCGTCCAGGTGCCGTCACCGTTATTCACTGCCGGATAATCAACGCCATCCACATTCACAACCACTGTTGCTGTCGGATCGTTCACTGTACCAGTGAGTGCTGGTGTGCTGTCGTTCGTTAATAGATCAGTTATAACAACTGCTGGTGCAACTGCATCAACAGTAGCTGTACCTGGTAAAGATGGGTTGCCTGCTGGATCTGTAGCAATTGCCTCAACTTCGTCACCATCATTAAGGCCAGGGTTTGGTACTGACCAGCTGCCATCCGGTCCTGCTACAACTGTTGCTGTGTCACCATTAGGATAAGTTACTGTTACGGTTGAACCAGGTTCTGCCGTACCTGTAATCGGGTCTGTCCCGTTAACCGGGTCAATTACTGGTGCTGAAGGAGCAGCTGTATCCAGTGTATAAGTTTGTGTATCGTTAACTGTGCTGCTATTACCTGCTGCATCAGTGAAGGTTACTTTAGCATCAATCGTTTTATCAGCATCAGCAACCAAACCGCTACCTGGTACACTTACTGTCCATGTACCTGCTGCACTGTCTACAGTTGCAGTATAAGTTACCCCATTAATAACAACT
>NZ_JEXG01000074.1:0-3715 GCF_000581275.1 Acinetobacter sp. 809848 | reverse complement strand
AGAGGCCTAGGACATCGCCCTTTCACGGCGGTAACCGGGGTTCGAATCCCCGTAGGGACGCCATATTCTGCTTTAAAAATTATAAAAAGACTCTATCGTCACCTTACTGTTTATTCTTTATCTCTTTCTAGATTGCACATTTGTCTATTTTATCTAAAATAGCGTCTTTCTTAATTCTCTCAATGTGTAATATGCAGCCATCTGACAATCAACTAGATGCTCATCAGCATCAGAACAGTACTGCACCTTTAAAAAGAGCCATGAGCACTCGCCATCTTGTGATGTTATCACTGGGCGGAGCGATCGGAACTGGTCTATTTTTAGGTTCAGGGGAAGTCATTTCACAAACTGGAGCTATTGGCGCAATTATTGCCTATATTCTTGGTGGCGCGATCGCTTACATGGTCATGCTCTGCCTAGGAGAACTCGCTGTACACATGCCTGTTTCAGGTTCTTTTGGTGCCTATGCCAAAAAATATATCAGTCCAAGTACTGGCTATATGATTTCTTGGATGTACTGGCTCACCTGGACTGCAACGCTTGGAACCGAATTCACTGCCGCAGCCCTACTCATGCAAGAATGGTTTCCACAGATTTCTATGTGGATTTGGACAATTATTTTTGCAGTTACTATCTTTGGCTTAAATATTAGTTCAACGCGTATTTTTGCTGAATCTGAGTTTTGGCTGGCTCTTGTTAAAGTCGTTACTGTCATTGTTTTTATTGTGCTCGGCCTATTAGCAATTTTTGGTTTAATTCCATTCCATGGTGCCCAAACTGCTCCACTATTTAGCAATCTTACGGCTCAAGGCTGGTTCCCTCATGGTTTAATTCCTATTTTTACGACCATGTTAATTGTTAACTTTGCATTCTCAGGAACCGAATTAATTGGTGTAGCAGCTGGCGAAACAAAAGATCCAGCTCAAAATGTACCAAAAGCGATTAATGCCGCGATCTGGCGCCTCCTTATTTTCTTTGTGGGTACCATCATTGTTATTAGCGCTTTACTTCCTTTCCAACTTGCAGGTTTAGGCGGTGACGGTGTAAGTAGCAGTCCTTTTGTGACGGTATTTAATTATATTGGTATTCCATATGCGGATGACATTATTAGGTTTGTAATCATCACAGCTCTACTTTCAGCAGCAAATTCTGGCTTATATGCAGCTTCACGTATGATGTGGTCTCTGTCAGAACAAAAATTACTGCCTAGTGTGTTTGCGACTTTATCAAAAAGTGGAACACCAATCGTTGCTCTAGTTGTAACCATGTTCGGTGCAATTCCAGGTTTGCTATCAGAGCAATTTGCACCTGAGACTATTTTTAAGAATCTGCTTGGTGTTGCAGCTTTTACCATGGTGATTGTATGGATGAGCATTTGTTTAAGCCAGTTCAATTTCCGCCGCCAATGGTATAAATCAGGTCATACAGTTAAAGACTTACAATATGCTGCGCCTTTATTCCCTATTGTGCCAATTTTAGGTTTTGTTTTCTGTTTCATTACTTGCTTGAGTATGGCAGCAGACCCTGAAATGCGCGCTGGTTTTGTAGGCTGTCTTATTTTTACAGCTTTATGTTATGTCAGTTATTTTATTTTTTATCGCAATAAAGACTAAACCCGTCGTTATTCAATTAAAGTGTAGCAAAAAGCTACACTTTTTTTTGCCTATATACTGGTTTTAAATAACATACCGTTGTAGATTAAAATTTATATTAAAAACAAAATCTTGTATAGAATGAAAATTATATTTATCCACGGGATGAATCAACAAAACTACACAGCACATCGCTTGAAAGAGCATTGGTTAAAAGTGTTTAAGCTCGGCCTAAAACAAATGCCTTGCAGAGTTAATATCCGCGATCTTCATATCCACATGCCTTTTTATGGCGACTTAATGACCAAATACCAATTAAGTAACCAATTAGACCTTAACACGTTATTACCTAAATCATTTTTTAATAATTATTTCCCTATTAACGTACACCCAAGTAATCCTCCGACTAGAGAGCACACTCCATTTGTTCCGTTGTTACGTCCCTCAACCGATCAAACTGATAAAAGCTTCTCAGAACGGCTTTATCTGACTTCTCAATTAGTTAAAGATCGTGTACTGAAAGAACTAGTTGTTTTATTAAATAACTTTCCTAAACTGCATGAAAGTTTGATTCAACAATTCCTCATCGAAACCTATATGTATCTATCTAACCCAGAGTTTATGGAGGAAGTACATCAAAGAATTTTAAAGAAAATGCGAGAAGACGAAGATTATATTGTGGTCGGACACTCTCTTGGTTCAGTTATCGCTTTCCAATTATTATCAGATCCATCTTATCAATTCTCAGTTAAGCGTTTTATCACCCTAGCTTCCCCTTTATCTTTTCGCGTGATTCAAAGTAAGCTCCCGAGTCCAATTTCTAGACCGCCATGTATTTACGGTGATTGGTTTAATTTTTACTCTCAGGATGATTTTTTGACTGCATTTCCATTGTGTGAAGCCCCATTTAATTTTGAACCTGCCATTATTAATCAGAAAATTTATACTTTCGCCAACCAGCCGCATGAGATTTTAGGATATTTACAACATCCGTCGGTTATAAAGGCAATTATTGAACCTTTTCAGAAAAATGAGGGCTAAATGTATATATTTTCTACAATTTGAGTTATTTTTAATCGCTTGACTGTTTTTTTTAATATTTCTTCAGAAAACTATTTGACACTTTTATTAAATCGACCTAATATACGCCCACCTCTGAAACGTCCCTATCGTCTAGAGGCCTAGGACATCGCCCTTTCACGGCGGTAACCGGGGTTCGAATCCCCGTAGGGACGCCAAATTCTAAAAAGCCACTGCATAACGTCAGTGGCTTTTTTCTTGCCTAAAAAAATGAAAAGCTAATCAATGATTAGCTTTTCATATGCTCTCTCAACCCGCAATTCCCACTTGTACTTCAAGGCGACCTGACTGCACTCGTAGTCCTCTAATTTCAAACTGATCTACGAGCTGCTGCACAAGCTCACGACTTTCTCTCAAAATATTCAAGCCCGGTAAAATACTAAAATCAGTCAAACTTAAAAGCTTTTCAACCATCCATGAACGGTTGTTAATAAAGTCAATAAATCCTGCTTGCTCTAGGTCAATAAACCACATGCGATGCCCATCGCGTTGGATTCCGGGAATATCGCCAATCAAGTGATTAATGAGTGATGGAATAGGCAACATATTTACGACTTCGAAACCAACTCGACCAATACGGCGCACAGCCCAATTTGACAAGGTGCCGCCATGTCGAATCTGAACATCAAGACTTTCATCCATTTGTCGCAAACGTAAGAATTTTTCCTGCCCAATACGACATTCCAATACTTTAAAATCTAAACTCAAACGATACATGAAGCGATGATAATGCCCATCGATCTCGACTTGGAAACTGTCATTGCCGCATTTAATTTTAATATCATCAATTTCGGAGCGATCAATGCGCTTACGAATTTGATTATTTAATAACATTTCGGGTAAGTACAACGTTAAGGTACTTTTGCCCAAAAAAGTTCGCGCCATAATCAACGCGACTTGGCGTGCTGTTTCACTGGTTTCAGACACCATATCTCTTACAGTACCTGCTGCCAGATTTGTCATTCCGACAACTCCACGTCGTGTATGAGTAGTTACTTGATCGAGTGCGTCCAAAGCAGCATCAGCAACCTCTGCAATATTAC
>NZ_JEXG01000073.1:0-3822 GCF_000581275.1 Acinetobacter sp. 809848 | reverse complement strand
TATTCTCGAATAAGGATATATCGAAATAATACGATATATGGGGTGTGATGTATATCGTTTTTTTTCGATATTAATTTTTAGCTATAAATAAAAAAGCACCCGAAGGTGCTCTTTTGATTCATCTGTGAATTAGCGGTTTTTATACCAACCACGGTGTAAGCCATTGTCATGGCGACGGCTACCACCTTTATAATAACGACGGTCACCATCGTAATATCTGCGGTCATCACGATCGTAACGATCACGGTCATAACGGTCATCGTAGTTACGGTCTTCAGCAACTTTACGACCTAATGCAGAACCACCAGCTGCACCTACTGCTGCACCGATGTATCCACCGTTGGTGCCGCCCATATTTTTGCCGACTGTATAACCAGCACCACCACCTAAAGCACCACCAATTGCAGCTTCTGTACGATTACGACGATCACTTGCTGCTGCTGCACCACCAGCACCACCTAAAGCAGCACCGATTGTTGCACCTGAGGTACCACCAATACTTTTACCAATTGCAGTACCCACTACACTACCTAAAGCAGAGGTTGCAGCAACACGTGTACCATTGTCAGCATGTGCAACTGTTACCATAGAAGATGTTGCAATTAATGCACTAGCCAACCAAATATTCATTTTCATCGTAGAACTCCATGTCCTTTTTACTGGAAGGACAGTTATCTTTATCTTGGGGTAAATGTAATAAAAAATTTCGTGATAATTATGGAGAACCCCAAGGGTGATACAAGTGTTTTGTGTCTGTTTGTAGTGTTTGTATTAATTTGTGGATAAACCATGAGCATACGACAAATTAGCTTTTAATCACTCATAATAAAAAAGCACCCGAAGGTGCTTAAATATCTGTTCGTCAAATTTGATTAGTGATGACGACGGTGTTTTTTCTTCCAGTGTTTAGAAGATTTTTCTGTATAACGGTCTTTAGAGATTTTATTACCTAAAGCAGAACCACCCGCAGCACCTAAAGCAGCGCCGACATAACCACCGTTTGTACCACCCATGCTTTTACCAACGGTATAACCAGCACCACCACCTAAAGCACCACCAATTGCAGCTTCTGTACGATTACGACGATCACTTGCTGCTGCTGCACCACCAGCACCACCTAAAGCAGCACCGATTGTTGCACCTGAGGTACCACCAATACTTTTACCAATTGCAGTACCCACTACACTACCTAAAGCAGAGGTTGCAGCAACACGTGTACCATTGTCAGCATGTGCAACTGTTACCATAGAAGATGTTGCAATTAATGCACTAGCCAACCAAATATTCATTTTCATCGTAGAACTCCATGTCCTTTTTACTGGAAGGACAGTTATCTTTATCTTGGGGTAAATGTAATAAAAAATTTCGTGATAATTATGGAGAACCCCAAGGGTGATACAAGTGTTTTGTGTCTGTTTGTAGTGTTTGTATTAATTTGTGGATAAACCATGAGCATACGACAAATTAGCTTTTAATCACTCATAATAAAAAAGCACCCGAAGGTGCTTAAATATCTGTTCGTCAAATTTGATTAGTGATGACGACGGTGTTTTTTCTTCCAGTGTTTAGAAGATTTTTCTGTATAACGGTCTTTAGAGATTTTATTACCTAAAGCAGAACCACCCGCAGCACCTAAAGCAGCGCCGACATAACCACCGTTTGTACCACCCATGCTTTTACCAACGGTATAACCAGCACCACCACCTAAAGCACCGCCAATCGCAGATTCAGTACGGTGACGACGGTCACTTGCAACAGCTGCACCACCAGCACCGCCTAAAGCAGCACCAATTGTTGCGCCTGATGTACCGCCCATGCTTTTACCAATTGCAGTACCTGCTACGCTACCTAAAGCAGAAGCGGCTGCTACATGTGTTGTATTGTCAGCATGTGCCACAGTAACCATTGAAGTTGCTAGAACAGCGCTACATAACCAAGCATTTAATTTCATTTTTGACTCCGTGTCCCTAGTTGCAGGACCCTATATCTTTTGTTACGGCAAATGTAACAAAACACTTCTCCCCAAATATGGAGAACCATCTTTTGATTATTGCAGTTTAGTGTCTGGTTTGTATGTTTTCTATTAAAATAGAATATTTAATACTCATATAGATAAATTAAGCTTTATTTAGTTTTGAAGGGGTTACTCATGATCAGAACATAGAAAATTTATTAAAGCTCTTGTCGCAGACGACATATGTTTATGTTGTGCGTACAGTAAAGAAAAGGGCCGTGTGTGACCTGCATAACCCTCAAGTACGGGCTGCAATTTTCCTTGTCGGATCTTTTCATTAACAATAAAGCTATAACTCTGACATATTCCTAATCCACTTTCAGCAAGAGAAACTACTCCCAAAATATCTTCTTTTACTAAAATCCGATTTGATGGTATCCATTGAATTTCATTATCACCATTTTTAAAAAACCATGGAGTAACCTTACCCGTGCTAGGTAATTCAAAGGCAATACATTGGTGATGGTTTAAGTCTTCCAAAGTTTGAGGAACACCCATACGTTTTAAATATTCAGGTGAGGCAACAAGTTGAAGAGGGGCAAGCTCCAAAGGTCTGGCAATGAGAGTGCTACTAGGAAGCTGACCTTGACGAATAGCTAAATCAAATCCTTCCGCAATTAAATCGACATTTCGATTAGAAATACTGACTTCTATTTGAATATCTGGATATTGCAAAAGAAATTTTTGTAGTAATTCTGGAAGGCGATAGTGTCCATAGGTAGTGGGTACACTTAATTTAATTTTGCCGGAAATTTGCAGTTGCTTACCTTGAATAGCACGCTCTGCATGGTCAATTAACTGAAATGCATGTTGCATCTTTTCATAATAAAGTTGACCAGCTTCAGTCAGGCTCAAATGACGAGTTGTTCTTCTAAAAAACTGAATGCCAAGTTTTTTCTCTAGCCGCGTAATTGTTCTACTAATGACTGAAGGAGTTGTTGCTAAATAAATTGCAGCTGCACTAATAGAAAGCTTCTCCGCCACAATTAAAAACACTTCAATATCGGCAAGATGGTCAAATTGACGTGACATTTAGTCCTCAAACGCAAAAAAGATTTGCAAAAGTGGTTGTTTATCTACCTGATTGGCAAAAATAGAATATATCCATCCCAGTTATAAATCCAGCAAATGGTTGGAATGAAGGTCGAATGATGAAATCTCTAAATAAAATAATGCTTGCAGTAGTTGCCGTTTCAGCAGCATTCAGTGCAAATGCTGCTCATGTGTTGGTTGTATTGTCTGATGAGGCGCATTTAGAGCTAAAAAAAGGTCATATTTTTAAAACAGGCTTTTACTTAAATGAGTTGATGCAACCTACAAAAATGCTTTTAGATGCAGGCCATACAGTAACTTTCGCTACACCAAAAGGGAAAGCTCCAACCTTAGATGAATCATCGAATAATGCGATGTATTTTAACCAAGATGAAAAAGCATTAAAGCAATATGCAGATTTATTGCATGATCTAAAATTAACATCTGCTCAAGATTCTCCAGTTGTGAGCCTATCTCGTATTGAACAAATTGGTGTAGGTCAGTTTGATGCTATTTATATTCCAGGTGGACATGCACCTATGCAAGATCTCTTAAAAGATAAACAACTTGGAAAAGTACTTACAGCTTTCCATAAAGCTGGTAAACCTACTGCGTTGGTCTGTCATGGTCCTATTGCATTAATGTCTACTTTACCTAATGCCTCGGAAGTAGTTGGTCAACTAGAACAAGGTAAAACAGTGAAAACTGGCGAATGGATATATAAAAATTATCGGATGACTGTAATTAGTAATCAGGAAGAAGAGCAGGCCAAAGCT
>NZ_JEXG01000072.1:0-3947 GCF_000581275.1 Acinetobacter sp. 809848 | reverse complement strand
GAAGTTTTATTACTTGATCCATATACGGACCGTGACAAGCTGGACAAAACCTTAAAACAATTATTACAACTTGAGCCCAACAGCCCAACGTATCTAAATGCATATGCTTATACACTGGCACTGCAAAACCGTCGTTTAAAAGAAGCACGTCAGTATGCAGAGCAAGCATTAGAATATGCGCCTGAACAGGCTTCAATTCTTGATACGCTAGGTTATATTGCATTTTTACAGAATGATTATGAAGCTGCGGCGGAAGCCTTAGGCAAAGCGTATGAACTTAGCCATAATATAAATATTGGTATTCGTTATGCTAAAGCTTTGTATATGCAAGGGTCACTCACGCAATTTAGCGCAGTGTTACAACAACTGAAACAAAAGCATGCCAATGATCCACAATTACAACAGCTTGATGCGTTAATTTTACCTACATCTGCAAAAAAGAGTTAAATATATGAGCAAATTTGCCCAACTGTGCACAGCGATCTGTGGATCAAGTGTATTATTTCTAACCGGTTGTCAGCATTTTACTCAACCAAAACCTGCGGTTACTCAACAAGTTCAAGACGAAAAACACTTTAATTTGCAAGGTAAGATTGGGGTTCGTACACCACAGCAAACCGGTAGTGCTTTTTTTACCTGGCTTCAACAGCAAGATAATTTTGATATCGAATTAAGCGGTATTTTAGGCGTTGGAAAAACCCAAATTCAGGGTAAACCAGGCGAAGTAACTTTAAACAGTTCTAAAACAGGACTTATTAGCGCTGCATCTCCAGAAGAACTTTTAGAGCGAGCAACAGGTTGGCAAGCACCAATTACGCACTTAACGAGCTGGATTTTAGCAAAACCAGCAACGCTAAATGCTCAAATTACGAAAGACGCTACAAATCGAGTGAGTCAACTGATTGAAGATGGCTGGACAGTTAATTTCAGTTACGATGGTGAACAAACTTTGCCAAACAAACTGGTTTTAAAGCAAGCTCTTGCTGAAGATAAAGAAAACCGTATTACAATGGTCATCCAAAACCGCTAAGTCTAATTATATAAATCTATGATTCGAGTTCCTTCCCCTGCTAAGCTCAACCTGTTTTTACATATTACAGGCCGACGTGAGAATGGTTACCATGAGCTACAAACCATTTTCCAACTGATTGATTTATATGATTGGATGACATTTACACCGACTTTGGGCGAAGAAATCGAAATTGATGGGTTGAGTGAAGTTCGACCTGAAGAAAATTTGATTTATCGAGCAGCCCAAATACTAAAACCACATGCAAAAAAACTTTGTGGCTTGGACATCAAAATTGAAAAAAATATTCCAATGGGTGCGGGTCTAGGCGGCGGTTCATCTAATGCCGCCACAACACTTATTGTGTTAAATCAATTATGGGAATGTGGCCTAGAGCAAGAACAACTTGCGGACTATGGTGTTAAGCTCGGTGCCGATGTTCCAATTTTTATTTATGGTAAAAATGCATGGGCTGAAGGCATTGGTGAACATTTATCATTCATAGACTTAGATCAAAAACAGTTCATTATTTTAAAACCTGATTGTTTTATCAGCACTCAATTGCTTTTTTCACAAAAAACATTGACAAGAGACTCTAAGACCACTAAATTTTGCGCCTATCAGTTAGAACCTTCTAATTTTGGAAATAACTTTGAGCCACTGGCTCGGCAGTTATACCCTGAAGTAGAAGAAGCAATGCAATATTTAGATCAATTTGGTCAAGCAAAGCTTACAGGTACAGGTGCTTGTGTTTTTATTGAAGTAACGAATGAAATGAATATTGATGAAATTCTTAAGCATTCACCATGTAAATCTTACTTGGTAAATAGTTTAAAAGAATCTCCTCTTAATCATTTTAAGGTTACACGTTAGGGGCGTCGCCAAGTGGTAAGGCACCGGGTTTTGATCTCGGCATCCGTTGGTTCGAATCCAGCCGCCCCTGCCAACCTCACCTGTAATGATGATTATATTAGGGGCGTCGCCAAGTGGTAAGGCACCGGGTTTTGATCTCGGCATCCGTTGGTTCGAATCCAGCCGCCCCTGCCATCATATATATCATCGAATTTAGGGGCGTCGCCAAGTGGTAAGGCACCGGGTTTTGATCTCGGCATCCGTTGGTTCGAATCCAGCCGCCCCTGCCATTCTCTTATTTTAAAGACAGACTTAATTGCTATGCTTTTTGTTGATTAATCTTGACATTGCATTGCAAAAATATTAAAGTTCTGCCGCATTAGGGGCGTCGCCAAGTGGTAAGGCACCGGGTTTTGATCTCGGCATCCGTTGGTTCGAATCCAGCCGCCCCTGCCATCTATTTCATTACATACCAACCGCCAAGGGTGCTTCATGCCCAATCTTGTCGTTTTTAGTGGAAATGCTCATCCACAGTTCGCTCAAAAAGTCGTAAGTCACTTACATATCCCTCTAGGTGCTGCATCAGTCGGTCACTTTTCTGATGGAGAAATTTCAGTAGAAATTACTGAAAATGTTCGTGGTAAAGACGTATTTATCGTTCAGCCTACTTGTGCCCCTACCAATGATAACCTTATGGAAATCTTGGTTATGGCAGATGCTTTGCGTCGTGCAAGTGCTGGTCGTATTACCGCTGTTATCCCTTATTTTGGTTATGCTCGCCAAGACCGTCGTCCACGTTCTGCACGTGTGCCGATTACAGCTAAAGTTGTCGCAGACATGCTTACCACTGTTGGTATTGACCGTGTCGTGATGATCGACTTACATGCTGACCAAATTCAAGGTTTCTTCGATATTCCTGTCGACAACATCTACGGTACTCCTGCTTTGCTTGCTGACTTACGTCAACAACAACATGACAACCTTATGGTGGTTTCTCCTGACGTTGGTGGTGTAGTACGTGCTCGTGCTGTTGCCAAACAGATGGGTGACATCGATTTAGCAATTATTGATAAACGTCGTCAAAAAGCCAATGAGTCGCAAGTTATGCACTTAATTGGTGACGTAAAAGATCGTGATTGCGTTATCGTAGACGATATGGTCGATACTGCTGGTACATTGTGTAAAGCAGCTGATGCGCTTAAGCAATTTGGTGCACGTCGTGTAGTTGCGTACGCAACTCACCCTGTACTATCAGGTAAGGCTATTGAAAACTTACGTAATTCAGTTATTGATGAACTGGTTGTGACTGATACCATTCCTCTTTCTGAAGAAGCATTGACCTTAGGCAAGATCCGTCAGGTTTCTGTTGCTAGCATGGTTGCTGAAACGATTCGTCGTATTAATAACGAAGAGTCTATCAGTGCAATGTTCGATAGTTTATAATATTGCAGCTTTTTATAAACCCTAGCCTTGGCTGGGGTTTTCTATCACTAAACTGGTCGCAAGTTTAGTCTTTTAAACTTTAATGAGGATTTACTCATGGCAAACTTCGTATTAAACGCTCAAGCGCGTGCTGAAGACAAACAAGGGAAAGGTGCGAGCCGCCGCCTTCGTCGCGAAGCTTTAATTCCAGCTATCATTTATGGTGGCAACGCTGAGCCTGTAACTGTTACTTTAGAACTTCGTGAGCTTGTAAAAGCTTTAGAAAGCAATGCTTTCTTTGAAGAAGTTGTAGAAATCAAAGTGGGCGACAAAGTTGAAAACGTTAAAATCCAAGCGTTACAACGTCACCCATCTAAAAACACTCCTATGCACGCTGACTTCAAACGCGCATAAGTGTTTAAAGGCGTAGATTAGTGTCAAATATTTCGCTAATTGTTGGTTTGGGCAATCCTGGTTCAGAATATGCCCAAACCCGCCATAATGCAGGTTTTTGGTTCATTGAACAGCTTGCTGACAAATATGGCATTACATTAAAAAATGATCCGAAATTTCACGGAATCAGTGGACGTGGTAATATAGAAGGACACGATGTCCGTCTACTTCTACCCACTACATTTATGAACCGTTCTGGACAAAGTGTAGT
>NZ_JEXG01000071.1:0-3952 GCF_000581275.1 Acinetobacter sp. 809848 | reverse complement strand
GGGAATGGTCTGATCTGATCCATCTTCAATTCTCGCTAATTCGCTTTTTATCCAGTTGATTGCATAACTTGATTCAATTTGATGAGGTTCAAGACGCTCAAATTTAAAGCCTTTGTCTAAAGCAAGATCATATTTGCTTAGTGAATTTGCTATCTTTGTGCCACCGCGACCAACGGCCCAAGGACTGCCAGCAATTTCAATAAGTAGATTCAACTTCACAATATAAAAATCAAACCGCCAATTCTTAGTTGATTCAAATTGAAATTTTCTTCGGTATCCAATTCGATGTTCTTCTAATTCTTGGAATAAAGTTTCTTCAGCTTCTAAATATTTTTGTGTTGCCTTGGGTAAAGGCTTTGTTCTTGGTTTTCTTTTAATTTCTGATTTTTTGGTGAGGCTGGTGTATTGGCTGAGTTCCATTCAATGCCACCCTTAAATTTTTAATTTGCTCTTTCAGCCGAATCATTACATTGTCTAATGCGATTAATTCACTGTGTCTTAGACCTGATCGACTCAGGTTTTGATACTTAGACAACTCATTACAACAGCGTTCCAAGTCTTTTCTAGCCTATATTGTGTCTGTCATAACTTCCCTCTAGGCATTAAAAAAACCGCATTAAGCGAGTCGTAATTAAAAAATTAATATCTACATAATCTTTTTAGCTTTCTTTGATAAAGATCATCAATAAGATTCCAACCAAGTAAAGCAACAATCATTGGAACAACAATAATGCCCCATTTCAAAGTATCCAAATTATTTAGAACCATTGAATATAATGGCTTGGTGTTTAAAATTTCAAGATTTGCAATATTTGACAAGGCTGGAAAATATAACATTGCAGACGCTATAACCAGTAGAATCAAAATATAACTACTCCAAAACACACTTGGAAAAGCTCTTCGAAAGTCATCTAATTGCCACAGCTTCTCTCTCAACCAATCCATACTCACCCCAAAAAATTGTTAATTTAATAATATATAAAGGTTTAATGATCAATTTTCAATCTAAATAAATTCCCCCTCGGAAGGGGTTGATGTACTATCTAATTGGTGAGCATGACGTGCATTCTTTTAACAATCATTAATATATTTAGAAAAATGGTAATCATTAAAAATGATATCAAAAATACTAAAATTTTGATTGAATACATTTGATAATTTACATTGGTAAGTAAATTAATATTTGAATAGATCAAGCAAAATAAGACAAGCAACAAAGATACGACTATCGAAAAACTTATATTGTAATAAAGTTCTTTTAGTAGATCTTTTTTAATGAAATAATTTTCATCAAGGTTCCTGCTGAATATCCATGAATAGGCTGCGGAATCACTTAATTTTGGATTTTTTTCCAAATCTTCTTTAAAAATTAAATATTTTTCATATTGCTCATCTGCTTTATTTTCCTGATCAAAAATCAATACCAAAACAGATAGTAATAGAGCAGTAAAGATTGACCCAAAGTTCACTAATAGGGATATTGTGCCATCTGTTAGTTTTTGTACATAACTCATCCCTAACGTTGCCAATACTAATGGCGCTATAAAAAAAGTAATAAAATCAATCAAATTAAAAGATTTATCACTATTTCTTAGAGATGCACAATGTCCTGTAATGATTGATAAGATGTTAATTTTCTTACTCATACATAGACCTCATTAAATTTAATACTTGAAATCTTGCCGAATATCTTCACACCAAGCCAAAATACTTTGAATTTTAGGATTACCATCAGATAATTCTAAATCGTCAGGCGCTTCAATAATACAGATTTCATTTGTAATTTTTGTACCCATTCGTATTTTTCTTGACTTACCATTACTTTGAATGGTTGCTGTTATATTTTCATAATCGTTCTCAAGAACTTCTAATAATTCAGCTTGTGGCGTCCCCTTTTTATCGAAGTCAGACCATTTTCCAAAATTTCCTCTAAGTGGAGGTTTAATAATGACAACGGTTTCCGAATCAGGGTTAATTTTTCTAACCACATCTGCAATATCAGATGATTGTACTTTTGGAATGGCTTTGATTTCTTTAGTTAATGCTTTTCTCCACAGTTGTAATGCCTTCTTATAAGGTGCTGGATTAATTTGGAAGCGCCTATCAGGAAGAACTGAAGCACAATAAGCATTCAATAGTTCATGAAAAATTGTTTTAACACCAGAATTTCTAACACTATGCAATAGAACTAGTCCTTTCGATGAGGTTTTAGGAATAACCAGATAAACAAAGTGAGGTATCATTTCAGCATTAGTGGATTTTTTCGCATATGCCAATGAACCATCCTTTACATTAACAATGGTGTTAGCTGTACCATACTCACCTGTATAAACCCATCCATAAATCCGTCTGCTTGCTAAATCAAATTTAAAGTTTTTAAACTGGACAGTAAGGGACTTCTCCTTATGATTAATAACATTCTTTTTCTGACAATCAGATATCCAATTTTTAATTAAATTAAATGCATCTACTTTTCCGTTATCTAGAGCACCTAAACTAGGATATCCACCTTTACCGTTTATTTTATCGAAAATCGAAATTTTATAAGGATGTATTGTATGCATAGTTTTACTTCGAAAGAAAAAATATTACTTTGCAAAATAATAGCACACATAAAAACACAAATAAAAATAGAAACTTAAATCAAATTCCACATTGAATATGTAACTTTTTCAAAACCACACTTCCGACACTCTCTCACCGTAAAGAAATCTGAATATTCCCAAACGTGTCGGCAGAGGATTTGTTTAATTCGGAGCTAGATACCTCCAAAAATGCAAAAAGCTCATCAAATGATGAGCTTTAAGTCAGTGAATTACTTATACTTCGTCCACTATAGCAGAACTATGCCATATCACGTTTAAACGATCAAGGCTTTATTTCGCATACTTGTCATTAATATAATCGCATACGGTAGTGGCTGTTACTAAAGGTGTTAATTTATTTAATAGTTCAATTAAACTTGGTAGATTACGAGCACCTAAATATTCAACTTCATCGCCTATTGGACTAAACTCAATTAAATATTTTGGTAATGTAGTATTTTTTGAATCACGACTGTTAACATAAATTTTTATAGGATCTCCTAAGATGTTGTCATTCATAGCATAAATACCTGATGTTGAATTATATTCAAGAATTTTCAGTACTTTGCTAATGTCATCTTCTTGATGTAAAGCAACAATCCGATCTATAAAATCATTTTCTCTTTGCCAACCATTTTTATAATCAAAGCTCCATATTTCACTCATTTTTACACCATTGTTAGAAAGTTATATTTACCAAGAAGGTAGAATCTAGCACAACTAACCATGATATTCACTTGGCCTTTAGATTGATTGGTAATAGCCGCAACTGCGCTCAATGATCTATTCTCAACCTTATGCTTAACAAGGCACATTACAGCAAACTTAGTAATATAATCACATTTGTCAGATTTAAATACATTTTTGATTATTGATTGTATTTGGTCTGCTTCATAATCACTTATTTCACATCGAATATAAGATTTACCCTTACGCAGTTCATTACCTGCTTCACGCATTAACCAGTAAATTTGATTGATATGAAGACCATCAGGTAAATCCCCTCCCTTCATACGAACCGTTTCGCACCAAGCGCCAAACTGCTCTAACCATCCATCAATAGTGTATTTAGACCAATCCATTTGTTGTGTTTTTAAAGCTGCACTCATCTTTCACTCACCATTTTCTCTATCTGCTGAACCGCTAAACCTGACTTCACTTGCTCTGTACTGAACCGTAAAACTGTAAAACCCATCATTGCTGCCGAGTTATATTTCTCCATATCCCCGATGTAACCTTTTCCCCTTGTGTGACGTCCTCCGCTCCAGATACCGCCTTCAACCTCAATCAATATCTTTGTTCCCGTAATCAGAAAATCAGCTCTCCATTTGCGTTTTGGATGGAATTTATATTCCTGCTCAAAACTG
>NZ_JEXG01000070.1:0-4157 GCF_000581275.1 Acinetobacter sp. 809848 | reverse complement strand
ATATCAACTTTAGCACCCTCTAAATTGATACCACCATTTGCTGTATCCAACTTAACAACTTGTTCCGATCCATTCCCCGCAGTTCCACCATAGCCTTTTAAAGTTAAAGTGCCATTTTTAGAAACGAGTTCAATATCACCTACCGCCTTTAGACTATAAACTTTTGGATCAATCGTTAAGTTAGAATTGGTTTGAATTGTTAGGTCACCATTTAAACTATTTAACTTTGTATCATTCTTGAGTAAATCACTTCCGACTGCATTTAAGTTCAATCCAGTCTGACCTAAAATAAAACCACCCGCCTCTAATAAAACAGCTCCACCGGTTAAATTTGTATTTTGTAATACTTGGTTTCCTGTAGCCGTTACAGAGGTTACCCCTTTAGACGTTAAGTTTGTTACTTTATCCGCAATCCATTTGGTCGCTGGCGTATACTCAGCATTGCTATAAACCGTACGACCAGAGCTTACCGCCAGATGCTGGTCTGAAGTAGCATTCACCCCCTGTAAAGTCAGTAAATCTTTTGCATAGAGTTCAGTATTACCTTTTGACGTTAATACGCTGTCGATAATTGTACTCATGCCTGCTCTACTATTGATCGCAAGTTTACCAACCGTTGAGCTGAGGTCTGTATTTTGGATTTTAATATCAGATTTGCTATTTTCTATCGAAACAGTTTGTCCCTTTAGAACATTATTTACCGTTTTAAATCGGCCCGTATCCCCAGTAACAACTACATCACTATTAGCCTTTAGATTGATTCCATTATTACTCGAAACTAATATATCGCCCTGATTCGCATTAACTTGTACTGACTGTAAGTTAACGGTGCCATCACCAATCGAGCCAAGTGTTACACCTTTTAAACCACTAATAACGGATTGATCAGTTGTTAATTCATCTTTATCAGCTGAAGGCATCGCCTTGGTTGTCTGGGTCGAGTTTAAATTTATATTTTTATTCGCGAGTATAGAAATCTTTCCAGCAGAAGATGTGGCCTTTAAGCTATTTGCAGTAACTCCACCAGCAAGTGCGGTTAGATTAATATCACCTTGAGCCTTGAGTGCCTGACTTAAAACAAGGTCAGCAATTTCAGAACTCACATCAATATTTTTTTGTGAAGTCAGTGCACTATTGAGTGCTATTTGATTGGCATGTAGTTGAATGCTGTCTTTGTTGGAAATTTCTTTTGCTGTAACAGTTAAATTATTGGCTGCATCCAACTGAACCAGACCTGTAATAAGCGGAAGTGCCTTGTCAGCATTATTCCAGACCAGATCACGTCCACTGTAGGCTTTAATGTTTTTAACTCTGGTTGCAGCGTTTTCAAGTGAAAAACCAAGATTCTTTAGGTTTAGATCTCCTGAACTATACAGGTTGAGATCTTTACCCGCATAGATCGTCCCACCTTGAAGATCAATCAGGTTTTGAATATTAGCCGAATTTGCTTGTAGGTTGATTGAACCTAATGACGCCTGTATATGGTTCTCTGTAAGTGATAACTTACCGTTACTTAAAACATTTAAATCTTTGGCAGCAATCAGTTTTGCGCCTTTTGCTGCCACCAAGTCTTTTTGTACCTGTATGGTTGCTGTACCACGGTTACTTTTAAGTTCCGAGCCCGCTGCCAGATTGATATTCGCTGCATCAATATAGACATCTCCACCTTGTGCATCATCCATAATGCGGGTATCAGCAGCCAGATTGATATTACCTTTGGCATTAACAATTAAAGGAGAGGAAGCCAGGCTACCGACATTAATAATAATTTCTTTAGCATTTACATTCAGGTTATTACCTGAATCGATATTTAACATGCTATTACTGTTAATACTCCCTGATGAGTTGATATCGGCAGCTGCACCCGTACCCGTTGTTTGTATGTTCACTAAACCTTGGGTTTTACTGGTCGAACTGATTGTGCCACTGTGTTCAATTTTTCCGGCACTGGTAATCACCAGATTGTTAACTGCCTGAACAGTCCCTGCGTTAGTCACGCCTAAGCCTTTTTCAGTTCCCATCAAATAGATATTATTGGCATACATCCCACCTAGCGCTTTAACATCTACCGCCAATGTCGGTGCAGTTCCAGTACCTGTTTTAGGTGTATCATCCTGTAAATCTGCACTTTGATTATTTGCTCCAGCAATCACCTGACTATCATTTTTAGCACGTAGCTCAGCACTAAGCTCTAATGCACGCGCATAGAGATCCACATAATTTGCATCGTTATTATTTCCACCCAAACCAAATTTAGAATTGGGGTTCGCTGAGACCGTAATTTTCCCTTGGTCAACCGTAAACTGTTTGATGCTGCCATCAGCATTTAACTGGGGTTTACCTGTGGTAAAAATTGCCTTGTTGGCATTAATAAAACCACCACCTTTAATATTAATACCAGACGGGTTGGCAATAATGACATCAGCCATTTGCCCTGCAACTTCCAAGTTCCCTTCAAAACGTGAAGCGGCTGATGAATTTACTTCATTTAAAATAACTCGCGCTTCGCCTGTGGCTAAAAACGGGTTGGCTGCAACGTTTCCTACTGTTTTTGTCGTAGCACCCTGACGGCTGTTATTCAGGACTGCACCTTCTGCCAATACATCAAACTGTTTATAGATATTGTGGGAAATACCATTTTTGGGAGTCTGAATGTTAACCACTGGAACTGTTGTACCTGCTGAGTTCTTACCAGCACCAATGACTGCTCTATTAGCAGCATTTGCTGCACTATCTGCGACAATAGCAGCATAGACAGGAGCAAATGGTACTAATAAGCTAATACTTGCTACTAATGCCTTGACATGCCACAGTTGATGAAATGATTTTTCTTGTCCTGATGATTGTCCCGAACGCTCTATTTCTGAGGAGGTAGATTGTCCTGCCGCCTTGCTCTGGCTTCTAACATTCTCCGCAACAGCCATAAACATGTTACGAGCTTTGTTAAAAACAATTCGATAAAGATTTTTATTCATAAGTCAGTTTTCTCTAATTAAAATTAATTTTGTTTCTTAAGGAAACTTAATAAAAAGCATTTAGGCTAAATCCAAATATCCAGTCTTTTTTTATACTCTGCGGAGCGATTAGGCCTCGCCCTGTAAAGGCATCAATATAAAAATGGTTCAGATAACTTCGTAGACCTACGACACTCCCCATTAGATGGCGCTGCCCAGCAATACTGTTCTTACCGTTAACCCAGCCCTGATCTACGGCAACATACATTTGTGTATTTGGAATTTTTGTATTTACGCTGATTTCCTGTTGTAAATACTGTCCGTTATCGCCTGATAGCATCAGTTCACCATCAAAACCTCGAACGCTATAACGACCACCGATATAAAAACGATCATTAGGTACTAAAACTCGTGGAGCATATTGTCCACGCCAGTTCAAACGGTATTGAGCAGGCGTATCTAAAAGCAAAAATGGCATTTGAAAACGTAAATCGGCACTCCATATTGGTGCACGGGAATACCCTTCTGATGGTAATGGATTTTTATCAATGTCCTTAATTTGTTCTTCTGGTGCTAACAACGCATCAAATGCGCCTGTGCCATGCCGATAATCCAAACCCGCATCTAATACAGCATCACCCAGATATTGGCGATGTTGTATCCCTGCATTCCAGCCTGAAGTTTTTCTACGTTGTACTTCGATTTCAATATCATCAATAAAGTTTGAATTTTGCTTATGGTAGAGCTTGCCATAGAGGCTAGTTTTATGCTGTCCACTTCGGCTAAGTACACGAGATACATTCAAATTACCCTGCTGACTTAAGCCGTGATAACGTAGTACACCATTTGCACCCAATACATTTTGCTCGTATTGATAACGGCTATAGCTAGTACTGAAATCATAATTTCCTAACGGAAGCTGATAACTTACAAAGTAGTTTTTATTTAAGTCTCGATTTAAGTTATCTAATGAATGACTAAAATTAAAAGAAAAATAATCACTTAAATAGAATGGATTATTAATATTGAGTCCAAGACTACCTATATAACGACCTGTATCTTTACTTCCTGAATTATCCAGACCAAAATTTAAATTGATTTTTGATTGTGGCTGTAACTTAATAATCAGATCACTATACCCTTTAGCTTCCTGAACAGACTCATTTGACGGCACAATTTGTATATCTACCGTATAAGCTCGTT
>NZ_JEXG01000069.1:0-4279 GCF_000581275.1 Acinetobacter sp. 809848 | reverse complement strand
TTTCCACTTATACTTAATCGATATAAGTCAAGAATAATTACACAATCTCTTATACTTTCGATACCTAATTTATTATCATCTATCTCAGCAGATCTTGTTTGATAAAGATTATTTCCTACTTTTTTGAATTCCTTACTTGTAAAAAGTATCGAAGTTTCTGCTTTATTTGTTACGGTATTGTAAACATACAGCCTATATTTCAATAAGCTAGTTTTTACATTTGTTTCCAAAACAACATAAGGGTAATACTTTGCCATTATTATTTTTACTCTATATCAATTTTTTCATCTTTAAATAAATGAAGTGATATCTCTTCTGGTTGGTAGGATTTAAATAGATCTGTATATCCCTTATCATCCGTACGGCCTTCTACAATATCTCCATTAGGTAAGAAAGCGATATATTTATGATTAGCAAAGTTATTGCCATCTTTATCTTGCAATAAATATCTCAAGTTATATTTATTAATTTCTCCTAATACAGGCAATGCAGGAACATTAGCATTCACACTCCCGCCTCCCATAAACAAATGCTGCCCAGCCTTCACCTCAAACTTACCGCTTGTAGTCATGAAAATACCTGAACCGGTAATTTTGACTTGAGAACCGCCTGCGGTGAGTACAATTTCTTTGGCTGCTGTGGCCTCAATTTTGTCTTCTGTCGAAATCACCTGCACAGCTTTACGGGCAATTAAATCTGCACCATCACCTTGAGCCTGTATCTCAACTTTGCCTTTGCCTGCATAAAGTCTTGCCCCTTCTTGAGCCGCAAAAAGGCTAATTTTATTTTGGGCATGCGCGATTAAATTCTTTTGGGTAGACAGATTAATGCTATCACCAGCAGTTTGGTTGAGCTGCCCATCTGCACTTAAGTGAATGTCTTCGTTACTGCTCAGCGCGATGCTATTTGGACTCGCTAGCAGCATAATTGCCTCTTTAAAGGTTTTAGCTTTTGCGTTGTCTTGCTGCTCAAGTTTTTCAATAAAAGATTTTAGGTTTTCTAAATTTTCTAACGGGTCAGTTTGCTGATTTTTAGCAACTTCACTGAGTGCCTTGGCATTGTTGAGGCCGCCTTCGATTTGTTGCTTGGCCTCGCTTGCATCAAGGTGTACACCTTGAGCTTGATCCTGCTTGTGAGTACTAACAAGTAGCCCACTGCCCGCTCTTACTGCACCCCATTGGTCTGTTCGTAGCTCGAAGCCTTCACCACGGCCATCACTTTCCGCCTTGTCTTTTGGATGGCTTAAGTTACCGAGGTTTAATTGGCTTGCGGCATGGCTGCTTTGTAGTTGGGCACTGATCTGGCCTGTGGTGTCATCAAAACGTAGCTGGTTAAAGCCTTTGCCGTCGACTTCTTCGGAACGGATACCACTGAGTTTTTTAGTATCCGGTAATTGGCCTTTCTGATCGAACTGGGTTGGATGACGTTCAGCTTCGTGAATACGTCCCACCACAAATGGACGGTCAATGTTGCCGTCAAAGAAATCGATCACCACGATCTCACCCACACGTGGCAAGAAGCGTGCGCCATAACCTGCACCTGCCCACGGGGTCAGCACATCTACCCAAGCCGAGTCGGTATCATTGTCGTTACTTCCTGCTCCACCGTCATGGCTATGGTCGTCAGTTCGGGTAAACAAGAAACGGACCTTAATACGTCCCCACTGATCGACATGAATGCTTTCGCCCTCTAACCCAACCACTCTAGCGCGCTGCGGGTGAGCAGCTGGTCGGTGTTCTAGCGGGTTATATTCAGGCACCGCTTTAATATTACGTCGAACGACATTTAGCTCAGCAAAGTGGCGCTGCTCAGGGTTTTGGTTGTCGAGTTGCGCAGCCTTGAACTTGTCTTTTGGTAATAAGTGCTCAAGTTGCTGTTGTAATTCTTTAGGTAAATTATTTTGGTTATAGTAGTGCTTGCTTAAGATTAAGAGCTCTTTGTCCGCACTGTCATGTTGGTCGAGTTCAGGATGGTCATTCAGCTCAAACCAGTAACCCACCTGTGCATCACGGACGTTACCCGAAACGGTAAATTGTTTAGAACTCAGGTGATGGTATGCATTGATGTGCTGGTTAAGCTGTTCAATCTGGCTATTGCCTGAAGCAGTAGCTTGATCTTCACCATTTAGGTCTTGCATCCACGCTGGGCTGACATGCCATGCATCTTCAAGGTTTAAGCTGGCATTGTCATAGTGTTCGCTGTGCTTTTGTGTGCCTTGTACGCTGCCACTGCCTTCTTCTTGTTGTAGGGCATCGGCTTGCCAGCGTTGCACATGAACCGAAGTCGGTTGTAAGCGGCGCTCTGCCTTGACTTGGGTAATGGTATCAAACTGTTCTGTCGCACTGCTACGTTGGTAGCGGAGGCTACGACGTTCAAGTGCCTGATAGTTTTGGTTATCATCAATTAAACGTAAAACTTGCGGCTGAATGGAAGCATTCGGGTCAGCGACAAAAAGTTGCGATTCGTCGATTAACCAGTTAATGCCTTCACTACGCCACAAACGGGTTAAAAAGTCATAATCGCTTTCGTTAGACTGCATCACAAATGGACGCACATCGTAGTCTTTGCTTAAACCAGATGTGTCGAGGGTTAAGCTTGCGGCAAATAACGGGCTTTTACCCTGCCATTCTTTAAACAGAATTTCGCTAATATCACGCACGCTTTTGTTCATAAACACGCGGCTATTACGACGTTTATGCCAGAGTGCTGTTGGGTCTTTTAAGGTGAGGTTATAAATGGTGAGTGAGCCATCGCTTTGTCCTTGACTCGCTTCGGTAATAATTCCTGTTATTCTAAAAAATTGGCCTGTATCCGTCACCTGATCGACGGCAACCTGACAGCCAATAAATTGTTTTAATGCAATATGGGCGTTTGTCGACAGACACAGTAACTCAGCAACGCTACCTTGGTTGAGGGTATGCTCGCCCTCAATGCGTTGCAAGAAGACTTGCTGATTTAAAGACTGATTTGAGAATTGGATATGAACAACGCGATTTTGTGAAACAAGGCCTAAACGCTCCAATATACTCGACACACTCATCTGCATTTTTATTATCAATCAAACTTATATTTAGGCCGCATTTTAATTAAAAAAAGACTAATCTGTCTATCTATACTCATTTTCAAAATGTAACTAGTCTAATTATGCAGTTTTAGGTAAATTTCTTATTAAATAGGTATTTAAACCGTAAAATTTACTCATTTTAAAGTGCTATAAACCACCCAAACATAATTAATATTTTTCCTTTATATTCAAATAGATATTAAAGAAAAATAAATATTAAAATTAATAAAATTCAGGATGAGATATGAAAATAAAAAAGTCTGCTTTTTATATATTTATGGTGATTTTTTCACTTCATTCTCCAGCATTTGCTGAACCGAGTGTGGCCGATATTCAATATCGTGCAGAACAAGGGCAATCCGTTGCTCAATATCATTTGGGGATGATGCTTTTAAGCGGCGAACAAGGCGTTGTTAAAAATTATGAACAAGCGTTTAAATGGCTAACTGCGGCTGACCAAAATGGAAGCGTGGGGGCAAAATATAGTTTAGGGATGATGTATTACACAGGCACGGGCGTAGAAAAAGATGCCAAGCGCGCTTTTGATTATTTTACTAAGGCTGCGGCCAAGGACCATGCGAAAGCGCAATATAACTTAGGGGTGCTATATGACAGAGGTGAAGGAACCGCGCAAGATTATGGAAAGGCGTTTGAGTGGTTCAGTCGTGCTGCCAAGCAAGGCTATCCGCCCGCAGAATATAATTTAGCTCAGCTATATAAAAAAGGTCACGGCGTCTCACAAAGCAATGAGCAAGCCCTTAAGTGGTACACCAAAGCGGCTGAGCACAGTGAAAGCGATGCCCAATACAACTTAGCCCAGATGTATTTAAATGGTGAAGGCACGCCGAAAAACCTACAACTGGCAAAGAAATGGTTTCAGCACGCTGCCGATGCAGGCGATATTGATGCGAAAGAAATGCTTAAAAGTTTAGAATAAGGCAACCATCTCTATAATATTTTATTTATAAGATGATGAATCTCTATTATTAACAACATTACACTTATAACTTATTTTATTATTTATTTTTTCTAATTAAATATAAATATTAATTCCATTATTTTAAAAATAAATTTAGTTTTATTATTAAATCAAAAATATTTTAAATATTAAATTGACGTAATTAAAATCACCAATTATTATCTCGTTGCTGGCCACATTGCCAGTCGGTTTTGACAGACCGTTGATCCACGGCGGGTTATAGTACAATCTATAAG
>NZ_JEXG01000068.1:0-4546 GCF_000581275.1 Acinetobacter sp. 809848 | reverse complement strand
TGGGACTAACCATAAAAATTTTTATAATTGAGAAATCAATAAAAATTTTGATTATTAATTGATATTTGGAATGAAACAAACATTAGTGTTTTTGTTGTTTTTTTGTATTATGCGCAACTAGTAGAGTAAAAAAATAACGCTTTGAAAAAACAGTCAGAAGAACTAGTGATTGTGATGGGGAAGGCTAATTTTTACATCTATTAATTTTATTGGCGTAATGTAAAAAGGTTTTTAACCATGAATAAGTCTCTCATTTGTTTATCAGCAATTGCTATGGGTTTAACGTCTATCAATGTTGCAAATGCAGCTAACGCAACCGGTACACTAACTGTTAAAGCAACGATTACAAACAGTTGTGTTCTCAACACTTCTGCAACAGGTACTACGTCAAATGCAATTTTAGACTTTGGTACGTTAAGTTCGCTTGCAAGCAACGTAGATGCAGACACCACAACAACAGGTGGGACTGCAATTAAAGTGTTATGTAACAACACTGTGCCATGGACTTTGGCTTTTGACGCAGGAAAAAATGCTCAATCGACACAACGTCGTATGATTGGTGGGGCGGCTAGCAACGAATACATTCCTTACAACCTTTTCTCAGATACTAACCGTGCAACAGCAATTGGTATTGCAACAACTGCATATAGCGGTACTGGTACTGGTGCAGCACAAACAGTTAACGTCTATGGTCGTATTCCTGCTGGCTCAACTTTACCAAGTGCAGGTAGCTATGTTGACACTGTGACTGTAACAGTGACTTATTAATTTTTAATAAGTTTTATTGCGTCATTGCTAGCTCTTTTTTAAAGGAGCTAGCTCAATTTGAGAAAAGTAGTTCTGGGCAAATCATGAAAAAAAATATCTTTGTTGTGACAAGTTTATTGTTATTTTTGCCTAGTATGCTAAATGCAGCATCAATCCGCCTTTCACCTGTTAGTGTTGAAATATTGAGTGATCAGGCTGCATCTTCCATTAGTTTATATAACCAGTCAAATGAAAGCGCTGATTTGCAGGTGCGTGTATTTGAATGGAGACAAAATGCTGGTCAAGATCAGTTAATCCCTACGGATGAGATTGTAATTAGTCCACCATTTCTAAAACTACAACCTAGTGACTCTTATAACTTACGTGTAGTTAGAATTAACCCAGAACCTATTTCTGGTGAAAAAACCTATCGTATTATTATTGATGAGTTACCCAAACCAATTGATAGCCGTAAAGCAGCTCAGGGAGTAAATGTATTACTTCGCTCATCATTACCTGTATTTGTAGTAAATAAAGATGCGATTACCAAACTGAGTTGGAAAATTGATGTTAACCAGAACACACCTTCTTTAAATATTAGCAATATAGGTAACCGACATGCGCTGTTAAATAGTCTAATGCTTATTGATACAACAGCAAATAAAAGTTATCCCATTAAAGTAAATACTGTGAATGGTTATATTCTTGCGGAGAAGTCGAAAAGTTACTCGATTAGTAACTTTACCTACCAACCAAATCATAAATACAGCGTATCTCTAACAGTTAATGGTAAGAAAACCACACTTTAAGAGGCTTATATGAAATACATTATAGGTGTCTTATGTGTTGCGTATTTTCCTGCATATTCTTTTGCCGAACAGTTACTAGATCATACGAATACTGCAGTTCCCAGTGTTCCTAAATCTGTAGGTAGCAATGGTGAATATACACAAGTAGGAGCGAATGAGCAGGAGCAAGATCTTAATTTCATTCATCTATTTTTAAATGTTTCGATTAACTCAAATGCTAATGAAGATTTGGTTGCAGTAAAGCAATCTAAGGATGGAAAACTATATATTCGATCTAGCACTTTAAAAACTTTAAGACTAAAAATGGATGAACATATCCCAGATAATCAGTGGGTATGTATTAATGATCTAAACGGAATCCAGTTTAAATATCTAGAGAATGAGCAGTCTTTAAACTTAAAAGTTCCGTCGAACATGTTAACGGGTTATTCAGTTGACTTAAGTAGTCAGCAGGTCACTAGCCCGCATTTGCTAAAGATGAAGCCCTTAAACGCGGCTATTTTGAACTACAGTCTGTATAACACCATAACCAATGATGAGAATGTTTTCTCAGGTACGGCAGAAGGGATCTTTAACAGTGCAATCGGTAACTTCTCATCAGGGGTTTTATATAACGGTAGTAATGAAAATAGCTATAGCCATGAAAAATGGGTACGACTGGAAACTAAGTGGCAATATGTTGACCCTGAGAAGATCAGGATATATACCCTAGGCGACTTTATTTCCAATAGCTCGGATTGGGGGAGCAGTGTCCGTCTTGCCGGTTTCCAGTGGTCGAGCGCTTATAGTCAACGCGGTGATATTGTCACCTCGGCACTCCCACAATTCTCCGGTTCGGCAGCATTGCCTTCAACCCTAGATTTATACGTCAACCAGCAAAAGATTTATTCAGGGTTAGTCCCATCTGGTCCCTTTGATATTAAACAGCTTCCGTTTATTTCAGGAAATGAAGTCACCCTTGTGACCACCGATGCAACGGGTCAGCAGAGCATTACCAAAAAGCCTTACTATTTTTCATCCAAGATTCTGGCAAAAGGCATAAATGAGTTTTCAGTAGATGTGGGGGTTCCACGCTACAACTATGGACTCTATTCAAATGATTATGACGATGCCACCTTTGCCTCAGGTGCGATCCGATATGGCTACAGTAACTCACTGACTTTAAGCGGCGGTGCAGAGGCTTCAACAGATGGGTTATCGAACCTAGGCACAGGATTTGCCAAGAATGTTTTGGGTATTGGCGTGATCAATGCCGACATTGCAGCAAGCCAGTATAAAGATGAAAACGGTTATTCTGCTTTAGTCGGTTTAGAAGGGCGCATCAGTAAAAATATTTCATTTAACACCAGTTACCGCAAAGTATTTGATAACTATTTTGACCTAGCTCGTGTATCTCAAGTGAGATATTTAAAAGATAACCAGATTAATCCCGAGTCACAGAACTACCTGAACTACAGCGCACTGGCAGATGAGATTTTTAGGGCAGGGATTAACTATAACTTTTATGCAGGCTATGGGGTTTATTTGGGCTATAACCAGATTAAATATAGTGACAACTCCTATAAATTATTGTCTACCAACTTAAGTGGAAGTCTGGACAAGAACTGGGGTTTTTATGCATCAGCGTATAAAGATTATGAAAATCATAAGGACTATGGAGTTTACTTTGCGCTGAGATATACCCCGTCCAGTAAAGTGAATGCGATCACGAGTGTATCTAGTGACAGCGGTAGCCTACGGTATCGCCAAGAAATATTCGGATTATCAGCACCCCAAATTGGTTCATTTGGCTGGGGTGGTTATGTTGAGCGAGATCAGGATGCACATGAAAATAATGCCTCGATTTATGCCTCTTACCGTGCCCGTGCTGCTTACCTGACAGGACGCTATAACCGATTTGGAGACAACGATCAGGTTGCAGTTTCGGCGACGGGTTCATTGGTTGCGGCGGCGGGACGTATCTTTGCGGCCAATGAAATTGGAGATGGCTACGCAGTTGTGACCAATGCAGGGCCACAAAGCCAAATTTTAAATGGTGGTGTTAATTTAGGTGCGACCGATAAGTCTGGCCGATTCTTAATTGCAAATTTAAGACCCTACATGTCTCATCATATCTACCTAGACCCATCATATTTACCTTTAGAGTGGGAAGTTAGCTCTACGAATCAGACAGCGTTTGTGGGTTACCGTCAAGGAACTTTGGTCGACTTCGGTGCTCATCAGGTTATTTCTGGATTAGTGAAACTGGTTGATCAAAACAACTCACCGTTAATGCCGGGTTATGCCGTTCGAATTAATGGTCAGCAAAATGGGATGGTTGGATATGATGGTGAAGTATTTATTCCAAACCTGTTAAAACAAAACAAACTTGAAGTTGATCTTCTAGATCATGGCTCATGCCAAGTTGATTTTGCGTATGAAAATAAGCAATACAGTGCTAAAAAATTGGGGCCTTATGTATGTCGATAAATATTGCTAGCTTTAACCAGCCGACAACTTTTAAAGGTCTTTCATTTATCCTGAAATATTTTTTGGGAATGAGCTTGCTATGCCTGATCTTTACATTTTTTAACTCTGCCCATGCAAGTTGCACAGTTACAGGGACACCTTCTGGTACATACACATACACTGCCGCAACAATTAACAATGATGCAGTTCTGACATACACGGGAACAATACGTTGTTATGGGGGGCGTACAACACCAGAAATTTCAGGTTATATGTGTATGAAAACTGTATTTACGGGAACAACAAATGCAATTAACAGTGTTTCATTACCTTACACCGTCACAGCAACTGTAGGTGGAGCTGGGTCTTCTACCACCAATCAAAATTCGAATGTCTGGTATGGTCCAGTAAGAACAGTCGCTTCAAATAATGTTATTAGTTACTCTGTAAATATAAAAGTACCAGCCCGTACAGGGTCGCTCATGGCATACCCTAAAGGAACCTATACTGGCACGGTTCAGCTATTTTGGGACATGCAAGCA
>NZ_JEXG01000067.1:0-4710 GCF_000581275.1 Acinetobacter sp. 809848 | reverse complement strand
TTTAATCGGATTTGGGGCAATATCATCAAGCGGCGCCTTAACTGAAACAGCTTCACTCACATTTCCAGCAAGGTCTTTAACAATGACTGTAAATTCTTCACCATGTAAATTGTAGTTACCTAGAGAAATGTTGAATGTACCATCAGCGTTTACACTCTGATTCCAGGTATTCACTTGCTGACCATTTTGGTCAAAAATCTGGATGAAGGTATTCGGCTCAGCCACACCAGAAAGGGACGAACCATCTTCATTGAATGTAAGATTACTTGCAGCTACAGGAGCAATATCATCAAGCGGTGCTTTTACAGTAACCCCGTCACTCAAATTACCAGCCTGATCAACTACAACTACTTTAAATACTTCTCCATGCATGTAGTTACTATTTAAATAGAGGTTAAATGTTCCATCCCAATTAACATTATTATTCCAAAGATTTAATAATTGACCATTCTGATCAATTATTTGAATCGTAGAATTGGGCTCAGCCATACCAGTTAGATATGAACCATCTTCGCTAAATACTAAATTAGTCGCATTTTCTGGTGCCGTATTATCAAGAAAGGCTGTTTGTTTTACTTCAACACTACGATTACCAGCTTGATCAATCACAACAAAAGTGAGCTCCTCACCTTTTAAATAAACTTGATTCAAGTAACCCGAGACATTACCATCACCATCCACATAACCAAAACCTACAACCTCACCCACAGTATTTTTAACTTCAACTTTGCTATTTGCTTCTGCTTGCGCTGTAAAGTTTTGACCATTTTCATTAAAGATAATGTTTTCAATCACGTTCGGAGCAATGTCATCAATCAAGGCATTCTGCTTGACCTCTGTACTGCGGTTCCCCGCTTTGTCAACTACAACAAAAGTGAGTTCTTCACCATGTAAATAGACCTGATAGAAGTAACCAGAAGCATTACCCATGCTATCGGTTGAACCAGATCCTATGACTTCACCAGCAGCATTTTTGACTTCAATTTGAGTGTTTGCTTCTGCCTGAGCTGTAAAGTTCTGTCCGTTCGCATCAAGTACAATATTTTCAATTGAATTTGGTGCAATATCATCAGTTAAAGCGTTTTGCTTGATCTCTGCACTACGGTTACCAGCTCGGTCAACGACAACAAAAGTAAGTTCTTCTCCATGTAAATAGACTTGATATAAATAACCTGACACATTACCAGCGCCATCTACATAACCTGAACCTATGACCTCACCTGCAGCATTTTTGACTTCAATTTGAGTGTTTGCTTCTGCTTGCGCCGTAAAGTTTTGACCGTTTGAGTCGAATACAATATTTTCAATCGGATTTGGCGCAATATTATCAATCAAGGCATTCTGCTTAACTTCTGTACTACGGTTACCCGCTCGGTCAACGACAACAAAAGTAAGCTCTTCGCCATGTAAATAGACCTGATACAAGTAACCAGAAACATTGCCTGTGCTATCTGCTGATCCATAACCAATAATGTCACCATTGGTATTTTTAATTTCAATCTGACTATTTGCTTCAGCCTGAGCTGTAAAGCTCTGTCCATTGATATCTAATACAATATTTTCAATCGGATTTGGTGCGATATCATCAGTTAAAGCACTCTGCTTGACCTCTGCACTACGGTTACCCGCTCGGTCAACTACAACAAAAGTAAGTTCCTCACCATGTAAGTAAACTTGCGGGAAATAACCAAATACATTACCTAAGCTATCGGTATAACTAGTAGTAATCTTATTTCCAGCCTGATCTAATATTTCAATAGAGCTTCCAGCTTCTGCCTGAGCTGTAAAGCTTTGGCCATCTTCGTTGAAGATGATATTTGCAATCGGATTTGGTGCAATGGTATCAATTAAAGCATTTTGCTTAAATTCGATACTACGGTTACCAACTCGATCTATGACAACAAAAGTAAGCTCTTCACCATGTAAATAGATTTGATTGAAAAAGCCTGAGACATTACCAGCACTATCTGTAGAGCCCCAACCCGTCTGATTACCTAATGAATCAAAAACTTCAATCTGACTATTTGCTTCTGCTTGTGCTGTAAAGTTTTGACCGTTTGCATCAAGTAAAATATTTTTAATTGGATCCGGTGCAATATCATCAAGTGGAGCATTTATTGAAACAGCTTCACTCACATTTCCAGCTTGGTCTTTAACTGTGACCGTGAATGCCTCTCCATGTAAATTATTGCTACCTAAGAAAATAGTAAATGTACCATCTGAGTTTATGGTGTTATTCCATATATTCACGAGCTGACCATTATGATCAAAAACCTGAATCGTAGTATTCAGTTCTGCTACGCCTGTAAGATATGAACCATCTTCTGAGAAAACTAAATTGCTGGCTGGTGTAGGAGCAACCGTATCAGCGGTAATTACAGTATCGGTGCTTACTTGCCCACGAGCATCCTTAATTGATAAGAACAACTGCTCACCATTAACAAGAAGGCGGTCAAGCTGGAGTTTAAAATAACTTGATCCATTCCAACCGTTATCTTCACCGACTTTAATTTCAGCTACGACTTCACCTTTGGCATCTTTAACAATAAGAGTACTATTATTTTCAGCTTGTCCACTTATCACTCCGTCCGAAGTAAAGCTATCTACATGGGGGGCAAAAGCATAATTAGGCGCCTGTATCTGCGCTGCTAAACTTACATTTCCATTCACATCGGTAGCCGTGACATAAACCGTCTCAGCATTAGTTAAAAACATACCTAGTTCTATCGAAAAACTTCCACTCTCATCAGTCCAGTTATTCCAGAACCATTTATTAAGAATGTTTCCTTGCCCATCTTTAACTAAAATTTCAGAGAAAGGTTCTGCATGGCCATAAACTAAATCACCAGCATCATTGAAATTTAAATCTGTTGGAACAGGTGGAGGAGTCAGATCTACAATGATATTCTGCTCAGGACTCATCAACCCTTTATTATCAATAATTTGAACGGAAATTTGCTCTCCATCAATTAAAGGTCGGTTTACACTCAAGCTAAAATGACTAAATTCATTCCAACTATTGTCATCACCTAATATAACCTTTCCTAATTCATTACCGTCAGCATCACGCACGATTACTGTACTATTATCTTCAGCAAACCCAGAAATTAAGCCTTCTTGTGTAATACGTTCAACATATGGAATATAAGCAAAGTTTGGAACTTCGATTAGGGCTTCACTCGTATTTTGATTTTTATCTACTACTTGTACGGTAACCGACTCACCTTCTTTTAAAAATTGGAATACCTGTAAACTTGCAAAGCCTTGTTCATCGGTAAAACCTGTAGCAATTAAATTGCCCTCTCCAGAAAATGCACGAATAAAGCTGTTCGGCTCATTAACATGTACTGATAAAGTTTCACCACTAATATCAAATTGTGGAGTTTCTAAAAATACTGCTGGAATATAGTCTGCGGTAATATATTGTGGATGGCCTGAAATATTATCTTTATCTGTAGAGATAATAATTTGAGTACCTTCCTCTAAAGGTTGGTTGAGGGTCAAAGTAAATGGTCTGACCTCACCTAATGCCATTACACTAAAAGGCGTAATACCTGAACCCTCAAATGCAATGGAGTTAAACTCTTGTAGAATATTTCCATTCTGATCTTTTACTATAAAATGACTGCCTTCGGTCGCATAACCAGTGATCACACCTTCTGGACTAATTCTTGTAATACTAATAGCAGGAACTTCAGTAACTAGGTTAATTGACGAATTTTCACTGCTGTATCCATTATAAGTAGCGACCGCATAAATTTCTTGATTAGTACTAATAGAAAGGTCTTGTAAAGTAAATTTACCCTCCTCATTAGCTATTGTAGTTGCAAGCCAATCACCATTTTTATTGTAGATATCAACTTTACTTCCTTTATATGCGCTACCTGAAATGATAGCTCCATCTATATTATTGAAAGTTAGTGAATCTAGAGTTGGCGAATTTGGAGTATGATCTACATTATAATTTTGGGTCTGTTTAATAATAGCTGTATTGCCAGCTTGATCAGTAAGACTAATATCAGTTGATATATTGGTTTGCGATTCTTCTGACCACAAAAACTCTGCTGGAATTTCAGTAACCCACTCTTGGGTAACTTCATCAAAATGAAAGTTATAAACAACATTGTTTAATGTCGTATTTACTGAGGTCAGTGAGCTATTTAAGTCTGTTGGTAGATTATCTACGTCCAGTCTTATAGAAATAACTTGATCTTTTTCAACTAAACTTATTATATTGTCTTCAGTAATCGACTTTACAGTTACTGTAGTTGATTCAATATTTAAAGAATTATCTATAATTACCTTTTCCACACCAGTTTCTGATGTGTTACCTGCGAGGTCTGTCACTACAGCTTTATAGAGGTAACTTCCATCAGCTAAATCTTTTTGATCAGCTGTTGTCTCCTGCCAAGTTTTTCCTTCATCGGTAGAGACTTCATAGTGGTCTAATAAAGCAGCTTGCTCTCCGATTACAATCGGTTGAGCTAGCTTCAAAGTAAAATTATTATCTTGCGTAATTTGATCTGTTGCTGAAACACCCGTATCGCTTAAATCAGATAAAGTTAATTCACCTGCTTGCGGCGCTGTTGTATCGACAACAACTTTTTGTATAGCGGTTTCTGATGTATTGCCTGCAACGTCTGTAACTATAGCTTTATATTGGTAAACACCATCGGTTAAATCTTTTTGAGCTACTGTTGTTTCCTGCCA
>NZ_JEXG01000066.1:0-4840 GCF_000581275.1 Acinetobacter sp. 809848 | reverse complement strand
TATCAAGAGCAGTACAAACTCGGTACCCGTTCATTGGTTGACTTACTGAATGCTGAACAAGGCGATTCATAGCGCCAATTCAGAACTTGAAACTGCACGTTATGACATCTACAGCAGTATTGTTCAGTACATTGCAGCAACAGGACGTTCCCGCCAAGCTTATGACTTAAATAATATTTCAATTCAGGGGTTCGAAGTACAACCATGATGACAAAAATAAATTACCAGCCCTGGTTACAGGCGGTCTTAACGATTGCTAAACATTATAGAATTGAGCCTTCAGAAGAAAGAATTCGTTTACAACTTGACTGGAACCAAAATCAAAACCTTGATGATGTTTTGCAGTTAATGACACGTCAGGTTGGACTCAATTTACGTAAAGTACCTTTTTCATTAGATTTACTTAATCCGTGGCGTTTACCTGTCATGGTCGAGTTTAACGACGGACAGGTCGGTGTAATTGATAAGGCCGATACTCAAGGAAATGTCAGTATCCAGTTTAGTGGAGATCACGGCCTTTCCCAAAATTTAAGCTTAGATGTCTTAAAAACAACAATTAAGAATGTCTACATCCTACGTCCTGAAACGTCTATTCCCGATGCACGTATTGACGAATATATCAAACCATACGAAGCAAGCTGGTTCTGGTCGATTGTTTTAAGAGACTGGAAGCGCTACGTTGATATTATGTTTGCCTCACTGATAGCCAATGTTTTGGCACTAGCAACCATTATTTTCTCAATGCAAGTGTATGACCGTGTTGTACCATCTCAGTCTATCCCGACTTTATGGGTGTTGGCAGGTGGTGTGCTCATTGCTGCTATTTTTGAGTTTACTTTACGTGTAGCTAGAGTTTATTTATCCGATATTATTGGTAAACGTGCTGACTTGCGGGTATCTGATCGTGTATTTGGTCATGCCTTACGCATCAGAAATAAAGACCGTTCAAAGTCTACCGGTAGTTTTATTTCCCAGATTCGTGAGCTCGAAGGTGTGCGTGAACTGGTGACTTCAACCACCATTACTGCGATGGCAGATTTTCCGTTCTTTTTCCTGTTCCTGATCATTTTTGCGATTATCGGTGGAAAACTGTTTTGGGTGATGTTGCTGGTTGTGCCACTTATGCTTTTGCCGGGTATTCTGGCACAGAAAAAGCTAGCGCAACTCGCGCAAGAGGGTATGAGAGAGTCTTCAATCCGTAACGCCATTCTTGTTGAAGCGGTACAGGGCATCGAAGACATTAAGCTATTACGTGCTGAGTCTCGCTTTCAGAACCAGTGGAACCACATGAACGAAGTTTCAGCCGATATCGGGATGAGACAGCGTAAAATTGTCGGTACCTTAATGGCATGGACCCAAAAGATTCAAGGTTTGACCTACGCACTTGTGGTTTTGGTAGGATGTTTTGCCGTGATGGAAGGTGAAATGACTACAGGTGCGTTAGTGGCTTGTTCAATTCTATCTTCACGTATGTTGGCACCGATTAGTCATATCACAGGTGTTTTAGGGCGTTTACAGCAAGCGAAAGTTGCCAAACAAAGCCTTGATGAGCTCATGCAACGTCCGATTGATCAGGCTGAGCGTTCTCATCTGGTACACAAAGCAGTTTTAAATGGCGATTACGAATTAAAAAATGTCTTATTCCAATATGGAGAAGAAGACCCGAAACCAAGTTTGCAATCCGTCATTTAAAAATTCGTGCTGGTGAAAAAATTGCCATATTGGGACGTAATGGTGCGGGTAAATCGACACTGCTTCAGCTTTTATCTGGTATGCAGTTCCCTATTCAAGGTGCAGTACATTTAGATGGGCTGGATCTTTCATTAATTGATCCGTCTGATGTACGTCGTGACATGGGTTTACTGAACCAAAATGCGCATCTTTTCTACGGTACGATTCGTGAAAACCTCACTTTAGGCGCGCCGCTTGCAACGGATGAAGAGATTCTTCGTGCATTAGTAGTGACGGGTGCATTACCTTTTGTTCAAGAGAAAAAAGAAGGGCTAGATCACCTGATTTTAGAAGGTGGTGTTGGTTTCTCTGGTGGTCAGAAACAAGCATTGTTACTGGCTCGTCTATTGATTCGTCAACCGAACATTTTATTGTTAGACGAACCGACAGCAGCCATTGATGACGTGGCAGAGAAACAACTGATTGATCATTTAAAAGGTTGGCTGGCACATCGTACTTTGGTCGTTGCGACCCACCGGCGCGCTGTATTAGAACTGGTGGACCGTATTATTGTCGTGAATGAAGGCAAAATCGTGATGGACGGTCCAAGAGATCAGGTACTTAATCAATCAACAGCCCAACAAAAACAAGTGAGCCAAGGGGGTAATTCATGAGCGAACCACAACAAGAACAACAACTCACCCGTTCAATGAATGTCTCTTATAGCGAGCCGCCTTTACCACGTGCCAGTCTAGTGATCTGGATTGTGGGCATTGGCTTGGTTATTTTCTTTATCTGGGCATGGGTATTTAAACTTGAAGAAGTTTCTACCGGTACAGGTAAAGTCATTCCATCATCTAAAGAACAGGTGATTCAGTCTTTAGAAGGCGGTATCTTAACCAAGCTGAATGTACAAGAAGGTGACATCGTTCAAAAGGGCGAAATTCTTGCGCAGCTTGATCCAACCCGTTTTGCATCAAATGTTGGTGAATCAAAATCTTTACTGATCTCTGCTCAAGCGACAGCAGCGCGTTTGCGTGCGGAAGTAAACGGTACACCTTTAGTTTTTCCTGAAATTGTGATGAAAGAACCAAAGTTAGTACAGGAAGAAACTGCATTGTATACATCTCGTAGAGCCAATCTCGAAGAAACCCTTGCGGGTTTTAGGCAAGCTCTACAGTTAGTACAACAAGAACTGGCGATGACAGAACCGCTGGTGGCTAAAGGTGCAGCAAGTGAGGTTGAGGTTTTACGTTTACGTCGTGAAGCAAATGATTTGCAAAACAAAATGAATGATGCGCAGAACCAGTACTATGTGAAAGCGCGTGAAGAGTTATCTAAAGCGAATACGGATAGCGAAACGCAACAACAAATTGTACTGGGTCGTAGTGACAGTTTAGACCGTGCAGTGTTCAGAGCACCGGTACGTGGTGTTGTCAAAGAAATTGCAGTCACTACCCATGGTGGTGTTGTTCCCCAAAACGGTAAATTGATGACTATTGTACCGATTGACGAACAACTGCTGATTGAAGCGCGTATTTTACCGCGTGACATTGCCTTTATTCGTCCGGGGCAAGAAGCACTGGTTAAAATCACTGCCTATGATTACTCAATTTATGGTGGTTTAAAAGGTAAGGTTACGGTTATTTCACCAGACACGATTCGTGATGAAGTAAAACAGGACCAATTCTATTATCGTGTTTATATCCGCACTGATTCCGACAAGCTTTACAATAAAGAAGGTAAAGCGTTTGGTATTACACCGGGTATGGTGGCAACAGTAGATATCCGTACCGGTCAAAAAACAGTACTTGATTATTTACTTAAACCATTTAATAAAGCCAAAGAAGCGTTGCGAGAAAGATAAATAAATGTATATCCATATGGTTTTTAAATGTTTAAAAACCATATGGATATTAATAAAGGAAATATCTTGTTTTAAATATGTGGTTTTTATTATTTGTGTTTTAAAGCATAAAAAAATTAAAAGCATATTATGATTTTTTTTGAATTCTAATACTTTGAAAATTAATAAATAATATTTTTGTTTTTATTATGGTTAATAAATAAACTTCTCTTTGTTGTTTTTTTTGTGACGTAATTCATGATTATAATTGAGTTGTGCGTTGAGGTTGGCCTTTGTTTTATCTAATTTATTCCTTAATTTGGGCTCTTCTTATTTCATAAAATTTAAGAGCTCTAAATTGGATTGGTTTAATTAAATAATCCTACGAAGGGGAAGAAATATGTCTGAGATAAGGGTAGTTTCTAAGGAGAGTCACGAAACCTTAGAAATTACGACAAAGGATACAGTCTCTCTTTCCGAAGCATCAGTTATTTTAATAAAAGTAAATAAAGATGATGTTTCTGAAATTAGACAAGACGGTAGAAATGCAATTATTACTTTAAAAAATGGTGAACAAATAGTAATAGTTGATTTCTTTAATGGTGGTAATTATTCAACCGATAATAGTCTGGTTTTTGAAGATGATAATCACAAGTTAATTTGGGTACAATTTACTGATGCTAATGGTGCATTATTAGAACATATTACTTATAGTTATATCGATAGTATTGAACCACTACTTTATCATGATGGAGCTGCATCTCCATGGGCATGGTTATCTGTACCGCTAACCGCAGCAGGAATTTTGTGGTGGGCTCATAATAGCGACGATAAAACAGATGACACAAAACAAAAAGATACAACTGCTCCTGATGCTCCAGTTATAGATCCAATCAATGGTACAGATCCGATTACAGGTACGGCAGAACCAGGTTCAACAGTAACTGTGACATTCCCGGATGGCACTACAGCGACTGTTGTTGCAGGCCCAGATGGTAGCTGGACAGTACCAAATCCTGGTCTGGAAGATGGCGATGAAGTTAAGGCAACGGCAACAGATCCGGCAGGTAACACCTCACCACCGGCAACAGAGATTGTTGATGCTGTAGCACCGGCAGCCCCAGAGATTGATCCAATCAATGGTACAGATCCGATTACAGGTACGGCAGAACCAGGTTCAATGGTAACTGTGACATTCCCGGATGGCACTACAGCGACTGTTGTTGCAGGCCCAGATGGTAGCTGGACAGTACCAAATCCTGGCCTTGAAGATGGCGATGAAGTAAAGGCAACGGCAACAGATCCGGCAGGTAACACCTCACC
>NZ_JEXG01000065.1:0-5880 GCF_000581275.1 Acinetobacter sp. 809848 | reverse complement strand
AATGCACCGGTCTTGAAAACCGACGAGGGTGTGAGTCCTCCGTGAGTTCGAATCTCACCGCTTCCGCCAGATTCTTAAAAAGCCCTTGTTAATGACAAGGGCTTTTTTTTATACCTAGTGTCTACATTACAGTAAGATTTAGCTTAAATACTGCTAATAAATCCTGAAAATTTCATATAAATCAAACAAGTATATATTTTAATCAAAATTACTATATTTATATAATATATTTTTTATTTTCAATATCTTACCAATTAAGCTTCTATATATCAGAATCGAACAAGTTATTTGTAGAATATTCATTTATTGATATATGATGAGCCAATATTTAGAAACTGTTTCAAAACATAATTCTATTGTTCAGCGAGCAAGTTCAAGGAAGGAATGATGCTGAATTCAGTTTTCTAAACCCGATATCAGGAAATTATTTCCGCCCCAAAATTGTATTTTGACCCATTGGTTGGCAATGCCTGACTCTTTTGAAAGATAGGCGTTTCCTATTTTAGGATGTATCTATGAAAAAATTATTTAGTGTTCTGTTCAGCGCATCTGTTCTAACACTGACTGCATGTAATAAAGAACCTGCAAAAACTGAAAATACAGCATCAGCTAAAGACAAAACTGAGTCAGTTCGAACTATTAAATTGGTTTCAACAGGTTCAGACACTGACGTATGGAAATACGTTGCAACGCTTCCTGAAACTGCTCAAGCGGGCATTAAACTCGAAGTGACTAACCTGACTGACTATGTTGTATTGAATACATCTGTAGCAAGTGGCGAACAAGACGTAAATGCGTTCCAGTCATTTAACTATTTGGCAGCTTATAACTCTTCAAATACAGCTAAAGTTGCTGCTGTTGCGACAACTTATCTAGAGCCAATGGGTATTTATGCAAATAAAGTTAAATCTGTTGAAGAGTTCCCACAAGGCGCGACTATCGCGATTCCAAACGACACTGCTAACGAAGCGCGTGCTTTAACATTATTACAATCTGCTAAACTGATTAAACTCAAACCAGACTTTGATCCTGTAAAAGGGACGACCAATGACGTCGTTGAAAACCCTAAAAACTTACAATTAAAACCAATTCAAATGACTACAGCAGTTCGTGTTAAAAACGATGTAGACGCAATTGTGTTGGGTAATACATTGGCACTTGAGGGTGGCCTCAATGTAATGAAAGATTCTATCTTCCGTGAGCCTATTGACCAGTCTACAAAGCTTTATGTGAATTTGTTGGGTGTTGCTGAAGCGAACAAAAACGACCCGATCTATACAAAACTTGGCGAACTTTACCACTTACCTAAAGTTCAAAAGTTTGTGAGCGAAAAATTCGGTGGCACAAAAGTTGAAGTGAACAAACCTGTTTCTGAATTTGCAGACATCAAATAAGTAATTTTTTAATTTAAAATTATTTTTAAAAGCTAAGTCTCGGTAATCGGGGCTTAGCTTTTGGATTATTTATTTTTAAAGGAAACCCAAAGTTATCGGAACAAGATTTATATTAATTTTAGAAGACTAGCTATCAAATAATTCTTAGCATACTTGACCTATTATCTCTTTATCTGAAAAATTTCTAAACCTTAAACTTTTACCATACAATCAAAAATCACAATAAAATTAAGGTGAAATAATGAGAAAAAATATATTGATTCTTAGCCTATTAATTGTCAGTGCACAGAGCTGGGCTGAATGTAAAATTGGTGATTTAGAGATTGATCCAAGCGCTTCACAAACACCAGAAGGGACACCAAATCCAAGCAACTATATAACAATAACTGGTCAGAAAGTGTTAACTAAGGCTTTGGCTAATATAAACATAGGAACACTTATAAAAACTAAAACTGATACCAATATTGCTCAGTCTAATGTTGTTGCTTTTGAATATATTTTCAAGAAACCAATAAATCTAAACTCAAATGAACTAGCTTCAGGATTTATCACAGGAACAAGTAATTATGACGGTATTGTTTTTGCCGCGCCAAGTTTTGGAAGTGCGTATGGTTCACAGCAAAATTTGTTCATGAGTTCTATTTCTGGAAACATAACCCCAAATCAGACACAAAAAGAAGTTTTAGCAAATGAAACAGTTAGAGTGGGAATTTATTACAATCAAATCAGCAAGAAAATTGGTTATATTGTAAATGGAGTAGATAGGGGATACACATGGAGTTATACAAATCCATTAAGCAAAATGAAATTTGGTATTGCCATTGAAGAAGGGTTTTATACTTCCAACTCTAGTTCACTTGGAAAAGAAATATCATATGAAATAGTATCTGATCATTCAAAACTACAATTTACTTATCCAACAGGTACCACAGATATTTGTGGAACACCTCTTTAAAATAGACCCTATATCCAAATGCTGCCTCCCTATCTAATGAGGCAGTATTTATTAGTCTATTGAGTATCTATTTTTAAATCTGGAATCAAATAAAATAATTTATACATTATTATTTGCTGCTAATTTGGTTTTTACTAAAAAATGTGTGTCAGAAAATATTAAGTATTCTTTTGGAAAACAAAAATGATAAAAATTATAAAATAGGTCGAGAAGTATCCTTTTATAAAAAAATGTCTTAAGCTTTCTTCAAAATAAATAGGGTAACCTTTTCCTATGAGGATAGAGAAAAATATTGAAAAAATCATAAACAAAAAAGTATAGAAGACTTTTGAAAACATTATATAATTTTCAGAAAATTCTTTTTTATTAAAAAATACATTTGTTATTTTTTCTGTAAGAAAAATTGAGACTATGGAAGTGAATACTCCCAATGTAATACTAAATAAAATTGTATTTAACATTTAAGAATCCCAATTTTAAAGAATAATCTGATTTTATCACTTTCTAAAAAAACATGAAGTATGGAAACTTTATTTAATTTTTTAGAGTACCTTTAATTCTGTCAGTATAAATATTAATCTTTTTTGTGTAAAGTAGTCTGCAATAGCTTGTCTCTCCTAATTTTATATTTTTTCTAATATTGAAAAGTTATACCTTTAAAATCATTTTTTAATTTGTTTATAAAATTAATACAAGCATTTATTATCTCTGGATACATTACATAAATATTATTTTTATCTTTATTAAACCAAACTGAGTTGATTCTCCATAAATTATCTTTTTCTTTTGCAAAAGTGAGAATATTTTTTTCCTCAAACTCCATAGAGGAATAAGAAAAATTTTGCTTCTCATCTCTATCAAGCCATTGTTTTAAGTAAATGGCAAATTCTAATAATAGTAGATCTTCTTCCTTGAAGATAATTTTATTTTTAACTTTAATTATCAAAGTACCTTCAATTTCTGATGAAACAATAGGATCTATGATAGAGCTTTGTGGACCATGCGTGATTACGTAGGAAATTTCCATATTGCCTTTCTTTAATTTTATATAGTAGATATCTTAATAAATACTTTATTCTAAAGTTATTTTGTTTAATTCAGTTTTGAGCCAATTAAAAAAATTAATAAAATCTGTTTTAGATTGAAAGTAAATATTTGCTTCATCTGTAAAGATCTTCCAATCTAATAAATCATCATTTATTAGCTTTGAAATTTCATCAATGCATATAGGAATTTCATCAGGATTTTTTTGAAAATAATTTAAAATATCTTGGTTGCTTTCAAAAATATCTAAATATCCCAGAAAAAATCCTATTAAATATGTATATCTATCAAAATATGAAGACATATATTTCCTTTTTATTAGACTTAGAAAAAATGAAAATTTCCTAAAATACACAATACACCTTATACGAAATTTATCAGTTCAATAAGTAAAAATCTGAGTGTTCCCAATAGGCTGATTTATCAAGTTGAATCTAAATTGCCGCATCAACTCTTTGGATAACGGCTGAGGCTGCTGTATTTGCATCATCAAAAGTTGTAAAAACTGTCCGTGGCTAAACACAGCCAAATTCTTTTGGTCATAATTTTCAGTTAATGCCTTTAGCTTTTCATGAAAAGCTTGAACCCGAACATATAGATCTTCAAAAGACTCTGCATCATCGGCATCTCTATGCTGATAATCCATTTTCTCCCAGTATGCAGTTACCCAAGCTTTACGGTCATCCATATTTGTATTGGCACACTTACGCTCAGACAAATAGCTAAACTCATGCACATGTTCATCTATTTCATAAGTGAAATTATATTTTTCCAAAAGTGGGGCAGCTGTTTGATGTGTACGCAAATATCGAGACACAATTACATGATCAATTTTAGGTAGTTGTGAACAGAGTGCTTGAGCTTGTTTATGCCCATGTTCACTTAAAGTAATCAAAGCATGCGAAAGGGTTTTTCCATTAATATTGGCTTCACTCTCAGCATGTCGGATCAGAAAAATACTCATATTATTTTATTGTTCAATTGCACGTATAGCACCTAAAGCAGCTACTTTTCTTCCCGCTTTTACTTTTGATATGTCGCAATCTTGCCAAAGCTCAGGAAGGCAGTTTTCTTTAGCAGACTTTAAAGCCGTGTCTAAATAACCGGGTAATTCTATTGTTCCTCCTCCTATTACTAATTGCGATGGATTTAAAAGATTAATAACAGTTGCTATTCCAAGACCTAAAGCTGTGCCTGCCTCTTTTATAACAGTTAAAGTTGCTTGATCTCCATTGTTAGCCATTAATGCTAGATTAGATGGGCTGAGTGCACATTGCTTGGCAATTGCTGAGCCACTTGCAACTTCATCTAAACGCTTAATTCCTTCATTACTTTTTATTGGTAAGTAACCTAGCTCACCAGCCCAACCACTAGCTCCTAGTAGGGGTTTTCCATTTATTATGAATGCAGCCCCAATACCTGTCCCAATCATAATAATGCCGCTTGCAGCATGAGACGAGGAATCATTTAGTTCCGCATGCATGGCAGCTTTTACATCATTTAAGATAATTGCTTTACTACATAATAATTTTAATGCTTCATTTCCTTGCCAACCTATAAATGCAGGGAGGACATCACAATTAACAATGTGCCCATATTCGTTAACTAGACCCGGCACTGCTAGGCTTATGCTTTCGGGCTTAATTCCATGTTTTAAAATAAAAGATTGTAGGTGTGATATTAATTCTTCTGGGGTGAATGAAATTCCTGTACTAAATATCTCCTCAATTTCATCACATAATATTAATAATTTAGTACCTCCAAGGTCTACACCAATTTTCTGTCTGTTCATCCGATGCCTTATGTAAAAATCATTTTTTAAAATTCTAGCGCGTCTAGAGGATTGTGTTTTTATAATTATCAGTGTTTGTGTAATAACTTTTAAATTTAATCCAAATGAAGATCTATCATTTTCCTTACACTGAATATTCGTGTAAACATAACAAATAGTTGTTTACTAATTTTTCTGTTTTTATGCTTTTATAAACTCCCATTTAACAATAACTCACGCATTATTTATCCTTACTTTTTAATGATCTAAATTAAAACAAATGTCATTTTGTGTGCTTGACTGTAAAAGGACAGGGCACTATTCTTTGCCTGCTGGCCACATTGCCAGCCGGTCGTCGCAGACCGCATAATAACTCCCGCATCAGAGTCATTCCTTCTGAGGAATAGTCTTGTGTGGTAGCTACTCGTCCCTTTCCCGTAGCGGTAGGACGGGAGAGGGACACCTACGGGTGTGCTAGTTTGAGTTATTACTAGTCTGCGAACCCTTTCTCGTTCTGCCACCATAATTCTATAAATGTCTGGCGGAACTCCCAATAAAAAGGAGTTGGCTTTGTACATCCACTATTTCTTGGCAGCCTTTGCCAAAGTCTATATCGACACCACATAAATCTATAAGCAGCTTGATAGCGATTAGCGCTTTTAGGCTTTAATTCGTCGCGACCAAAAACTTAATCAACAATAAAACTTGAGATGTGC
>NZ_JEXG01000064.1:0-6158 GCF_000581275.1 Acinetobacter sp. 809848 | reverse complement strand
TGGTGCAATTTCGCTCATAGAATATCCCCTAACTTGAATTTGTAACATATTCAAGATGATATGCTAGAGGTTGCTTTAAATTCAAATTTAAAAAGTTGTGGATAAACAAATAGAAGTCAAAAATTGACGTTGAGTAGCGAATATTTTGTGACCGCTTGTCAGATTATATATATGTAATATATTTAAAAGGATTAAAATTTAAACTCATAATTAAAAAAGGAAAATGTCATGAAAAAATATATAAAAATACTTGAACTCGCAGTTGTCTTACAAATAAGCATATTCACCCAGCAAGCTTTTGCAGATTGGAGAGGTCATGTTAATTGGTCTTTTCATGATACAGGTGTACCAGATTGCCCGGGCGAATATATTCGTGTAGGCGGCAATGATTGCCTTCTAGCAGGTATAGGAGGAGGAACTGGAAACGGCAACAGGGCATGTTTAATGTCTAAGGCAAAAATTGATGCTGAAGATGGAAATTGTAATGGTGCAATAAATAAACTTCTTATTACTCAATGTCACAATGGAAAAGCTCAAGCGGAAATCCGAGCTGCAAATAAAGAGGAGGTATGTGACTATATTGCTCCAGATAGGCATAAAACAGTAGTTAATACGCAAAGCAACAATTCACAAACTATCTATAATCCAAATTTGAGGAGTTGTGTTATCAGTCTAAATAGTATTCCTGCTTCAATGATAAATAACTGTGATCAAAGAGTAGTGGCTGATTATAGGCATTATCAAGGTGGGACTTTTAGAGAGAACCAAACATATATTCTTGATCCTCGACAAATAGTTAAATTTACCCAAAATAGCTACTGCCCAGTTCTACAAGGGTGTGAACAGCGCTGGGATTTGATAGGTGTTAGATAAAATTTAAATTCGAGGTATAAATCTAGCTTGAAATTGATCGACAGGCATCTCAAAGAAAAACTGGTCAGCATCTTCTTTTTTACAGTTCAACCAATCTTCTCGATAATCTTCAGGGATAACAATAATAGATCGTTTCTCATCTTCTGGTTTATGGAACTGGCTCATGAAAGGGTGGTCATCTGCATTAATGGTCAGCATCGACATTGATCTAACTTGTTGGCCATCAATCACAGTTGAATCATAAATAGCAGCTACTGTAAAAGGTAAGCCATCCTCTCGATAAATTCCCCATCTTTCCGCTTTACCATTCACATATCTGGGTTCATAAATCTTTTCTACAGGTATTAATGCAAATTGGCTTTTAGCCCATGCATGTCGGAAGCTAGGTTTTTTATCTACAGTTTCAGTTCTGGCGTTATACGTATACTTTGAGAATTTAAAGTCATGGTTCCATGGAGGAATCATTCCAAACTTAACTTGCCGCCATTCTATATGGCCATCTTTAGAAAATATAAGAGGGCAGTCGTAACCAGGATAAATATCGGCCTTATAGTCGAAGGTTGGTTCGAATAGATCTAATAGGTGAACTCGGTCTTTTTTTATTGGTTCGTAGTTAGCACACATAATCTTCTCATTCATATTTTTTTATAATTCTTGATAAATTATAAGTTTATAAATACCTTATGAACGTAAGATTATGGTTAAAAATGTTGTAAAAATTGGATGGATACTTACTTTTTGTGATATCAATAATTGTTTTTCTAATAATCAAGCAACCAATATCCTCTACTTTAAATTAAATTGGTGATTTAATTGCTGGTTTATCATCACCGCTTACTTTTCTTTAGGGTGTAGTAGGGGATTATCAGAGTCAACAAGCTTTACTTAATAAAACAAAGAGACATTTTTTTAATAATGATATAGATACTAATGAACTTTCATATGAAATATTTATATGTTAAATATATAAATATTTAGAATTGATAATGATTTAATAGTTTTGGGGTTGAAGGAAAAGTATAGTATACATTTTTCTTATATCTACATCGTCATGGTTAAACTTAGATAAATAAAAATTAACTTTAAAAGTTTGGGTCTGCTCAAAACCATCGATATCTAGATAGTAAATTTTAATATAGTCGACTAAATTAGAGTCTTTATTATTTAATCTACTTGTATTTACTAGAATATTTAAATAAAAAAATTCATCTTTGGCAATATTTTTCTTAGAAATGGATAAGTTCTTTTCTGTCTTTGAGCTTGAAAATAATAATGAAAAATAGGAATCTTTCATAAACTCTTTTACATAACAATCAACCAGATGAGAGCTACTAGAAATTTTAACTTTAAAATGAAGTAGCTTCTCATTAAGTAATAAACTTTCAGGATGGGCTGATTGGGTCTCAAAATGAGCCTTTGTTATCTTTCTTCTATTTTCTTTTTCTTGTAATAAAATACTTAATTGTTTTTCAGCAATTTCAAGATTTTTATCTTGTTGCTTCATGTTTAAAGCTAACCATAAAAAAGCCAAAGGTGCAAAAATTCCAGAAAGAAAACCGCCAAACTCTCCGAGATTAATTGTTTTGAAATTAATATGTAGATTTCCCAAATGTAAAATTTGATTTTTATCTAACGGGAATGTCATTACAATTAATAAGATTAAAAAAATATAAAAAGTTAAAAAATAAACTATATTTTTAAAATTAAAAAATCTTTTAAAAAAGCCATAAAATTTATTAAATAAATTTATCATATTGAGCCTTAAAATTTATTAAATCATATATATTAAAATAATATTGTTGTTTAAATTAATTATTGCTAATTAATTTTTTAAAAAACTCTGAATTTTCAAAAATTTTTATTTCTCCAGTTTTACTGCAAGACGATAGATAAATAATATCATTTATAGGCTTATTTTTTATTTTAAAAGAAAACCATAAATTTAAAAATTTTACTGAGGCTAATTCATTATATAAAATTATAATAGTTTTACTTGGGTCTTCGAGAATATCTAAATTGAGTTTAAAAGGAGCTGGAGCCATACTTTTCATTACTTCAATAAGGTTTATTGAGCAAAACTCAATTTCTGGATTAAGTGTTTTTGTCAAAAGTGCATCTCTGAATGGTTTGAAAACAATATCTTCAATAAAAGTTTGACCATAATAAATGGCTAAAAATTCATATCCAATTTTTAAGGCTAACAGTGCAAGATTTCTTTTTGTTTCTGGTTCTTCTAAATCAATTATTCCTGTTACTTCAGGGTTGTTAATTACTGTTCGAGTACTTTCCTCTGCTTTTTTTACAATTGAGTCAACCTGAGATATTATCCTTTCATATGACCACTCTAGTTGATTTTCTTTTAGTCGCCGCTGGATACCTTTAATCAACATATCTCGTAAGCGCGGAATATCTGAAATATCTAGTGAGCCTTCAATTTTTATAATACCTTCATCGGTTAAAAAAATTTCTAGCTTAGGTATCATGTAAAGAGAAAAATCATTTTGATATCTGAATTTTTTATCATCAATTTCATATGTATCAGATAAAGGATTGGTAATTTCTTTTTTCTTCCCTTTGATCTTATGTTGAAAGCCATGCAGTTTAAAGTACACATTATTCGATAAAGGACCTTCAACGCTGGATCCAAGTTGCTCATTGCATCCTTTACAAAGATTTTTTGATGTAAATCGGCCCCCTATAAATTCTGGAATTAAATGTTCATCGGTTAAAATACTATTTGGTTTTGAAGAAGATGGTTCCTTTAAACAAATAATACATTTGGTAAAATTATCTTTATTTAAAAAAAAATTATGCATATCTTGAAGTTTGAAATAAAATTTATTTTGATAATTATAGAATAAATAATTTTATAAATCTTTTAAATAAGCAGGAGATATTAATCTCCTGCTCGTTAAATAATAATTAGGCAACCATTAACATCTTTGCAATTTCAGATGCGGTAGGGTTGTAATAAGTATTTACTAAAACACTAATCGTTTTATGGCCAGTAATCTTCGCTAGGATCTCTACTGGTAAACGGTAGTCGTGCACAAAACGGGTAATAGCTTCATGGCGTGAGTCGTGGAATGTAATAACACCATCTAAGCCAACTCTCCGTAAGTTACGTTGCCATATTAATCTAAATGCATTCGAGGTAAGAGGAATCATGCGGTCATCGTTAGGATCGTCAGGCAACCAAGAAAGTAACTCTTTTGCCTTGGAAGTTAATGGCACATCACGAGAAGTACCATTCTTAGTATCTAATAGGCGAATGAAATCAGGAAATATTAATCGCTTCTCTACACTAAGTATTTCACCTTTGCGCATTGCCGTTTCAAGTGCAAAAAGAAACGACCATGCAACTCGGTGTCTTGGCTGAACAGGCACTTTTCCCCACTCGTAATCGAGACCAGTTAAAACACTATCTATATGATGCTGATAAACACGTTGATTACGTGGAGGAGGGGCAGTAGGTTTTGATATTTCTTTGAATGGATTTTCTTTAGTTAGAAATAGTTCTTTCCGAGCAAAGTCAAAAACTGAACTATACATGGCCATTTCTCGAATGACTGTTGCACCTTTAACTTGCTTTAAACGTTTGTCACGCCATTGTTTAACTAATGCTGGTGTTAGGTCGTGAATTGATTCATCTGCTAATTTCCCCCAATTTTTCTTTAGGCATTTAAGCATTTGAACAATTAAGCGGGCACTCTTCATTTTTCTGCCTTCTTCTTGATAGTACTGTTCAAAAAGAGCATAGAAGGAGATATGGATTTTTTCAGGCTCAGGGTTAGCCTGTTGAGATTGTAATTCTAATAATTTTTTTGCGGCCCATTGTTCACACTCACTCGCAGTATCTCGAGTAGCTGTGTAACGTTTTCCTAAGTAACGAACAGTGATGCGCCACGCGTCCCCGCGCTTAACCGGCTTTTGCATAATAACACTCCAAATTTCGTGGTGTCGCCGCGACACCAAAATTCGCGAATGCCTAAAAGACATCCACTTTTTTGGTGTCGCAACGGAAATATAAAGCGTTTTTTAATGCGAATTTTGACTATTTTGAGTAGTCAAAGCTGACCGATCTACAATAAAAAACAGGCCACATAACTCGTTAAAGTTATGCAGCCTATTGATTTTAATACATAAAATCTTGGAGCGGGAAACGAGACTCGAACTCGCGACCCCAACCTTGGCAAGGTTATGCTCTACCAACTGAGCTATTCCCGCAATGTGAGCACATTATAGAGTGTTTCATTAAAGTGTCAACACTCTTGTGATCTAATTGAACGTTTAATCAGCACGACGCCACACTGTACCTTGACGCGTATCTTCAAGTACCACACCTTGGTCGAGCAAAGACTGACGAATACCATCTGCTTTCGCAAAGTCTTTAGCTTTTTTCGCATCAACACGTTGTTGAATGAAATCTTCAATTTCAGCATCAGACAAAGCAAGCGCTTCTTGTCCAATATCTGATTTTAAGAAATCATCTACATTGTGCTGTACCAAACCTAAAATGTTGGTGAGGTGACGTAAAGTCGAATAAAGCACAGTCGCTTGGTCAGCTTGCTCTTCTTTTACAGCACGGTTTAACTCTTTGTTGAGTTCAAACAATACTGCCATTGCTTCAGCCGTATTGAAATCGTCACACATTGCGTTGTTAAAGCGTTCAATAAAACTTTGATCAAGCGTTTCAGTTGTCTTTTGACCATACACTTGTTGGTAAGCTTTAAATGAATGATAGAAACGAGTTAAAGAAGTTTTTGCTTCTTTAAGCGCTACATCAGAAAAGTTCACAGGACTACGATAGTGTGAAGACACAATAAAGTAGCGAATCACTTCAGGGTGGAACTTCTCCATCACGTCACGAATCGTGAAGAAGTTGCCTAAAGATTTAGACATCTTTTCACCATCAACGTTAATAAAGCCAACATGCATCCAATAGTTCACATATTGCTCGCCAGTTGAAGCTTCACTTTGAGCAATTTCATTTTCATGGTGTGGGAACATTAAATCTGAACCACCACCATGAATGTCAAAGTGATTGCCTAAGCAGCAAGTTGACATTGCAGAACATTCGATGTGCCAACCCGGACGACCATTACCCCAAGGAGATGCCCAAGATGGTTCGTTTTCTTTTGCATGTTTCCAAAGTACAAAGTCAAAAGGATGTTTCTTTTCAACTTCTACATCGACACGTTCACTTGCACCAGCTTGCATATCATCCAGCTTGCGGCCAGAGAGGCGACCATATTTTTCAAATTTGGTCACTTCAAAATAAACAT
>NZ_JEXG01000063.1:0-6172 GCF_000581275.1 Acinetobacter sp. 809848 | reverse complement strand
CTGAGTGCCTTGGCATTGTTGAGGCCGCCTTCGATTTGTTGCTTGGCCTCGTTTGCATCAAGGTGTACACCTTGAGCCTGATCCTGTTTGTGGGTACTAACGAGTAAGCCACTGCCTGCTCTGACTGCACCCCACTGGTCTGTTCGTATCTCGAAACCTTCACCTCGGCCTTCGCTTTCTGGTTTGTCTTTTGGATGGCTTAAGTTACCTAAGTTGAGTTGACTTGCGGCATGGCTGCTTTGCAGCTGGGTACTGATTTGCCCTGTGGTGTCATCAAAACGTAGCTGGTTAAAACCCTTACCATCGACTTCTTCTGAACGAATGCCGCTGAGCTTTTTAGTGTCGGGGAGCTGACCTTTCTGGTCGAACTGGGTTGGATGGCGTTCAGCTTCGTGAATACGCCCCACCACAAATGGACGGTCAATGTTGCCGTCAAAGAAGTCGATGACCACAATCTCACCCACACGTGGTAAGAAACGTGCGCCATAACCCTCACCTGCCCATGGGGTCAATACATCGACCCAAGCCGAGTCGGTGTCATTGTCGTTACTTCCTGCTCCACCATCATGGCTATGGTCATCAGCTCGGGTAAATAGGAAACGGACTTTAATGCGTCCCCATTGGTCAACATGGATACTTTCGCCTTCCAAGCCAACCACTCTAGCGCGCTGCGGGTAAGCAGCTGGACGGTGCTCTAACGGATGGTACTCAGGAACAGTTTTAATATTTCTACGCGACAAGATGAGTTCATTACCCTGACGCTCAGTCTGGTCATTTGGCCCTGATTGATTGTTTTGCCATTGGCTTTGACTAAAAAGTTGATTGATTTGCTGTTGCAAATCTTTAGGCAAATTATTTTGTAAATAAAAGCTTTTACCAATAATCAGAAATTCTTTGTCCGATCCGCTATGCGTATCTATTTCTGGATGTTCATTCAGTTCAAACCAATAACCGACTTGCGCATCACGTACCGTGGTTTGTGCATGAAAGTATTTTGATTGAGAAGCATAATAATCAGATAGATTTTGATTGAGTTTTTCTAGCTGCTGGTGACCCGATGCAGTGGCTTGGTCTTCCCCATTTAAATCTTGCATCCAAGCAGGGCTGACATGCCATGCATGTTCTAGACTTAAACTCGCATTATCCTGATTAGCACTATGACTATGCTTTGACTGAACACTGCCCATGCCTTCTTCTTGACTTAAAGCATCTGCCTGCCAGCGTTGTACATGCACGGCTGTAGGTTGCAAGCTTCGAGTTGGCACAAGACTCGTCATACTGTCTTGTTGTTCAACTGCGCTACTGCGGTGATAACGGATATTTCTTCGGTCTAATGCTAAATATGATTCATTATTATCAATTAAACGTAGTTTCTGTGGTTGAATTTCATCCGAGCTATCAGCGACCCAAAGCTGAGCTTCATCAACCAACCAGTTAATGCCTTCACTACGCCAAAGTCGGGTTAAAAATTCATAATCAGTTTCATTAGTTTGCATGATAAAAGGTCGAACATCGTAGTCTTCGGTTAGACCTTTTAAATCCAAAGTTAAACCAGAAGCAAACAACGGGCTTTTGTTCTGCCATTCTGTAAATAGAATTTTGGTGATGTCCCGTACACTCTTATTCATAAACACACGGCTATTTCGGCGTTTATGCCATAGCGCAGTTGGGTCTTGTAATCTCAGTTTATACAATGTTAATGAACCATCACTCTGCCCCTGACTGGCTTCGGTAATAATTCCTGTAGTTCTAAATAATTGCCCCTGATCAGTTACTTGATCGACTGCAACCTGACAACCAATAAATTGTTTTAATGAAATATGGGCATTGGTAGAAAGACAAAATAAATCGGCAGTCAGTCCTTCATTTAGCTGATGCTGCCCTTCAATACTTTGTAAAAAGACTTGAGTATTCAACGATGGATTAGAAAACTGAACATGAAGCACGCGCTTTTGCGAGCTGATACCCAAATCTTCTAGAATTCTATGTATATGAGATAACATCTTTTTTATGAAAACTTTGTCAGGATTGGCATTATTTTATAAAATACAGAAACATCTGTCTATTTTGTAAAGGAAAACTTAACCATATGAATACACGAATAAAGCTATCTTTTAGTCGTAGATAATTTATTTTAATAAAGAGAGTAATTAGAATACATTACTTATCTAAAACCCCATTAAATAATGTTTTTTTTACTTATATATTTTAATTTTTATTCTTCTGTTTCAAACTGCCAGTAAACCTCTCCCCAGTCTTGTTTTTTAATTTCTGGAAGAATCTCTCCAGCATTAAAATATTGTCGAGAATTATTACTAGCTACTGTAAACCAATAACCCGATTGAGGAGCCTTCTCACCTGCTAAATCTTTATACCATTTCTTTAAAAATTTATGTAAATGCTTCAGAGAAACCTTATTATCTTGGCTTACAAAAGCATTTGAAAGCTCAAAGTAAGGCTGGGGAAAAAGAACATCAGAACAGTCAAAACGATTATCATCAGAAAAAGCTAAAAATTCTTCAACGATCCAGTATTACCTCCATTTTCTTGATTCTCTCCATCTACTAATTTGGCAACACTCATTAATAAGTCATTTCTTTTTAATAAATAACAAAGGCTAATTAACCAAATATATAAGCATTAATCATCAAGTAACTCTAAATCAAAGACACTAAAATTTGGATCTTTATAATAAGTTCTTTGCTTTTCAGACAAAATATTAAATAAATTTATGATACTCTCAAAATCTACACGTAAGTGATCAATAGATCTTCCAGCAGTATAATCTAGTATAAATAGATCAAATTGATATCTTGCAGCTATAGAATAAGAATCTATCCATCCCGCTTCAATATCTTCATCACTATTAGATTCACCTAAAAAGTCTTGAATAGCATTTATTAAAGCAGCTCTGGTAGAGAGATAATACTTTTCATCCATTTTTTGTCTTTGCTGATTAATAAACATCATTTCAACCTTACATTTAATAAATTTCAAAAATTAAATTTTAAAAACTTAATATATGTAAGTTTCATTAATTTCCTATATTTATTCCTAGCTCAAAACTATTTTGATCATTTACTATATTTTAGAACTAACTTTTGTAGATAAGAATGCCCTATTGGGCATTCAATTAATTCTCACCATCCCAATACCAATATACCTCACCCCAGTCCATTTCAATAAGTGTGGGAAGAACTTCATCCTGAACAAAATACCGGCGTAAACTTGGCTGTGCAGGTGTTTGCCAATAACCAGTTCTTGTACATTTCTCCCCCCCTCTTAATTTTATTTGTATTACATCATCATTCAATGCTTTTATTTTTGTTTGATTACGAGCCCACAGTACAATATCCTTAGGGTAAAATAGATGTTTATATAAAGAACTATCATCTAAATCAAGTAAATAAACTAATGCAGCTGCTTCAAATGCCCAATAACCTACATAGGAACTTTTATTTTCTAAATCCAAGTGACTATTATACCAAATTTCATTTCTATTCATTTGATACCAATTTGATAAGTATTCATCCAAAAGCTCGACTGAATGTTTTTTATCACTTTTTACTAAAACATTGTCAACCACATCACATAATTTAGCATAACTTAAGGAAAACAAATTTCCTTCATTTATAGTTGGATGAGTAGAATCATTTAACTTAAAAAATTTATTAATAATTTCATCTTCGCCTGTATGACTATCTCCCTCACCATTAACTAAAGAATGAATACGGAGAAAAAGATCATTGCGATGTAGTAAAAAAGCAAGGCTTAATATATTTAAAGTTTCATTTTGGCTAGTAATAACAGAAGGTTTTTCTGATTTATGAAAAAGAGCCAATGCTTCTGATTGCTTTTCATAACCATCGATAACTTTTTCAAATATGGGGATAAGTTCTTGTATAGAATGTCCAGCAGTATATGTAAGATACAATAAAGAAGTATATATATCTGTAATTGCAGTCCAACGACTTGCTTCACCACAATTATATTGATCATCTTCAAATGCATCACTTTCTAGATATAGAGGAATTCCTTCCTCATTGTATTCTTTAGTTTTTAAATAATAATCTTCAGTTAAAAATTGCTGCCTACGCTGTTCTGTAAAATTTGACACGTTTTATTCCTCATATCTGACAAGTCAACTTTACTTAGTATGACCATTCTTAATGTTCGCTCGAGTAACTCGATTGTTTAAAGCCTCATCTATTTTAGCTGCCCCCCAAAAGTTTGATGGAGTATGTTCATTTAAATGTTCACTATGATCAACTGGCTGATTATCTTGAATAGATATAGCTAAAACATTTAAGTGTTCTACAGTTTCAGGGTGAGCGTAATTAAAATAAAGTAAATGACGTGAAAATCCTGCAATTTCAACATTTCTTAACGAAGTTTCTCTTAATCTTTTTTTAACCCATTCATCACTCATCTGTTGATTGATTAAAAACTTTTTCTTTGGTATTAATTTCTTTTCAGCTCTTTTTTCTTTTTTAGCACTAGCTCTTTCTATATGCCTTTCTCTCGTATCCTGTTGTTTATCCAAATCATTTAATAGAGAACCTGGTCCTGTACCTTTCCCCATGCTTAAACTAGCTTTGGCTTCTATAATCGCGTAACTCTTAGTATTCATAATACCAATATTTTTTTTATCAGATTTCCATATCGCATCAATACCTTGATCATGAATACCTATGTGTAATTTCGTCATAGGGCGTTGTAATTTGGGAGTCAGTTGCTGCCCAGAATCATGAACTGCCGGAATTGCCAACTTGTTAGCAACCCAATAGTCTGCCATATGTTCACCAACACCTCCAACTTCAAGATTTGATAAAACTTTTGAAATATCAACTTTTGATAAAGTCTTACCCTTGTTACCATGACCATTTCCATTTTGACCAGTTTTACCGTCATAAGTTGTTCCATGGGCAGAATTATTTTGATGACCTTTGCCACCACCTACATGCCGTTTATCCGCTGACGATTTAGGAATTTTTGTCTTCCAATGTAAAACTTTTCTTGCGAGTAATTGCACCAAGGATGAAATAGATGCTTCTAAAAAATTAAATGTAATTTCGATACTTTGGTTAATCCAATATTTTGCCCATCTATTGCCTATATTTTTATTAGATGCATTTAAAGCTTCACGTTTACCGCTTCTAATCAACTCTCTTATTTTTGTATCACTGATTATTTCACTCAACCATTGTTCAGGATTCCCATATATTTTACAATGTGTCATGATAAAACGTATTAATTCAAACAATATTTCTGGTTTTCTGTTTACAATTCTTAATCCTGCTTTTAACCCATCTCCTGGTCCTGGTATAAATCCAATCACACATAAAATAACTTCAAAATAATTATCATCAGACTTTTCTTGATATAAATTATATGAGGCTCTTGCTAAATCAGCCACATCAAGTGCAACTCCAGCTGGAGAAAAACCAATAGCAATTGCTTGAGTAATAAGTGCTACATCATCTTTATTTAAATCAACCATATACCACCTATTTTAATTTTCAACATCCCAATTTTTTAATAATTCATCAAGCTCTATTTCATCTTGATCTGTAAAGTTTTCTAAAATGCTTTCTTCTAAAACTTCAATTTCAACTTTTCTTTGATCTTCACCATACCAGACTGTATAAGATTCATTTGTTGGTACATTTGGAATTTTTGCGAACCCTTTATCATCTAAATTTCCTTTAAATTCTTGACCACTTTCAAATACAACTAAATACGGAGCTCCTTTCATCGGTTCTAACGTAGGCCAATGATAATTTAATTCCAAGAAACTTTTTAACTCACCGAGTGGCGGTAAATTGTATGGAACTTTTTCCCCTGATTGGAACAAATGCTGCCCAGCCTTCACCTCAAACTTACCACCCGTAACTGGGAAAATTCCCGAGCCATTAATCTTGATTTGAGATCCGCCCGCTGTGATCACAATTTCTTTAGAAGCACTAATTTCAATTTTGTCTTCTGTTGAAATAATCTGCACAGCTTTACGGGCAATTAAATCTGCACCATCACCTTGTGCTTGTATTTCGACTTTGCCTTTGCCTGCATAGAGTCTTGTCCCTTCTTGAGCCGCAAAAAGGCTAATTTTATTTTGGGCGTGTGCAATCAGGTTCTTTTGCGTAGTCAGGTTAATGCTATCACCAGCAGTTTG
>NZ_JEXG01000062.1:0-6697 GCF_000581275.1 Acinetobacter sp. 809848 | reverse complement strand
ACGGGGATTCGAACCCCGGTTACCGCCGTGAAAGGGCGATGTCCTAGGCCTCTAGACGATAGGGACGTTGAGGATGGCGGTATCTTAAGAAGCCGCCACCAAACTGTCAAGGAGGTAAGGTGACAGTTTGTTCAAAATATAGCAAAACAGTTCAGCAGTCTTCTGAGTATCGTACAAAGCAGAGTGTGCTTCTTTGCCATCGAACTCAATTCCAGCTTGAATACACGCTTTCGCAAGCACAGTTTGTCCAAACATAACAGCACTTAAAGTAACAGTATCCATCACTGAAAAACTATGAAATGGGTTTTGGTTTTTTGTACTTGTACGCGCAATTGCTGCTTGTACAAAACCAAGGTCAAAATGCGCATTGTGGCCCACTAAGACTGCATGTGTACAATGTTGCTGTTTGCGGACTTCATTCACCGATTTAAAAATACGGCGTAATGCAGTACGCTCATCTTCAGCCATTGCAATACGCATTGGATTGAATGGATCAATACCAATAAAGTCTAGCGAACGACGATCGAGATTAGCCCCTTCAAACGGGTTAATATGTGCATGAAATGCTGGACCAGGGACAAATTGTCCCTGAGCATCATACACAATTGGAATGCACGCAATTTCTAGCAATGCATCTGTCTGGGCATTAAAACCTGCCGTTTCAACGTCAACAACAACAGGTAAGAAGCCACGAAAACGTTGGCCAATGACCGGGACAGAGGTTTCTTGTGTCACACTTTTCTCCATTGCAGCGTTTTCCCGGCATGCAGCGGGATAATTTTTTGATCATCTAAATAATCAAAAGATTCTGGAACGAGGTTATCTTCTTTTACCAAAGTAATGGTAGAAGTATTACGTGGTAGGCCGTAGAAGTCTGCACCAAAGTGGCTAGCAAAACCTTCTAAACGTTCTAGTTTACCTACTTGATCAAATGCTTGAGCATAAAGTTCAATTGCATTAGGCGCACTATAACAGCCCGCACAGCCACACGCATTTTCTTTTGCATTTTGCGAGTGAGGAGCACTATCTGTACCCAAGAAAAATTTAGGGTTACCGCTCGTTGCAACTTCAAGCAAAGTGGTCTGGTGAGTTTGACGCTTTAAAATTGGTAAGCAATAGAAATGCGGTTTAATACCACCAACCAACATATCATTACGGTTAAATAATAAATGCTGAGGCGTGATTGTTGCAGCCACATTGCGGTCTTGTTCTAAAACAAAGTGTGCGGCATCGCTTGTTGTGATGTGTTCAAGTACCACTTTAAGTTTTGGAAACTGTTTTAATAACGGTGATAAAACTTCATCTAAGAAACGTTTTTCACGGTCAAAAATATCAACGTGGTTATGAGTCACTTCACCATGAAGTAATAACGGAACTTGATGCTCTTCTAGTTGCTCAATGACTGCATAAACTTTACGAATGTCACTTACACCGTTATCAGAGTTGGTGGTCGCACCTGCTGGGTAAAGTTTAATGGCATTTACATGTCCAGATTCTTTAATTTTACGAACTTCATCTGGTGAGGTGAAATCAGTAAAATAAAGCACCATACGTGGGTCAAAGTTAAGACCCTCTGGAACATGAGCAAGAATACGTTCACGGTAAGCCAGTGCTTCTTCCACAGTTTTTACAGGTGGAACAAGGTTTGGCATACAGATCGCACGAGCAAATTGTTTGGCCAAATCAGGTACAGTACGTTTTAATGCTAAACCATCACGTAAATGTGCATGCCAGTCATCTGGCTGGAGCAGGGTAATAGAGTCCAAGGCAGTTCAAACTTCGAAATAAAACAAATGATAATCGATAAAGTGTGAAAATGGTAACGAGAATTACGGACAAATGGCAAAATAAAGCGCCAGAGGCCTTAAAAAATAATGTTATATTTTGTTAATGTGTGAGAGGCAGGAATCAAGTAGTGGCAAATAGGGGAAATGTACATGAATTACTCAAAGCAAAAGAAGAAATAGAATATTTAGTAACTCTACATACCCATCGTTATGCCAATATACCTCTGCCACATCAATTAGAAAAAAAATTCTGGTGTCTAAATCTTGAGCGAACTAAACAGAATATCTCAAAGTTTTTAGCAAGTGGCGTTTTAACCTATCTCATTTTCATATTGCTGGCTCTACCTACAGACTATTTGGTCATAGGCGTGCCTTATATTACTTGGGACTTCATCTATTGCTTACTGAGTGCAATTAATATTGCTTGTGCGCTACTGTTATTTTGGGTTTTTGCAAAGTTTAAAAAACTCACTGAATATTTTTATATTGCTGCGTGTGGCATTGTATTTTTGACCATTATTATCAATGCAATGTTGCTCCTTAGCGTAGAAAATGTCGCTCTTAAAAACCAGTCGATGTTATTACTTTCCTTCTTATATATGCTGGGTTTTATTTTAAGCGGAATAAAGCCTCTACATATGCTTTATGTGGGTTTAACAGCAGCCTTTTGTGTTTTTTCCCTACTGATTTTATGGCAAGCGAATTGTGATTTTATTGCTTTGGGAAGAGCGCTGTTTGGAAGTTGTATTTTAGGTTTTTCAATTAGTACGATGCTTACCTCAAGAGAAAGAAGCCTTTTTTTAAATAATCAGCTTGCTGAGCTGAACGAACAGATTTTACGTATTGAGGCATCTGAATTGCTTCATTTAAGCCAGCAGGATGCACTGACTAATATTTCAAATCGACGTACTTTTGATGAGATGTTCGACTTCTTTTACTATCGTGCAAAGCAAGAAAAGCGCCCATTGGCTGTTTTATTTATTGATATCGATTTTTTTAAAAATTATAACGATTTTTATGGACACCAAATGGGGGATAAAGTCATCTCATCTATTGCCGCTGCAATTAAAAATTCGATTCGGCATGTTGATTTTGTTGCCCGTTATGGTGGAGAAGAGTTTGTGGTACTGTTGCCGAAAACACCAGCTCAAGGCGCCTATGCCGTTGCTGCAAATATTTATAAAGCGATTGAACGCCAAGCGATTCCTCATGCAGCATCTTTAGTCTCTAAGCATGTCACGATTAGTTTAGGTTTTACTGTTTATACAGAAGGTTTTAAAGTAAATCAGGAAAAATTAATTCATGCTGCGGATCAAGCTTTGTACCGAGCTAAGCAGCTTGGACGTAACCAGATTTATTATCAACCCTTGGAAGCAGCAGAACTTGCTTAAACTCTAGTTGCTTGAAATAAAAAAGCCACCTGTGTCGGTGGCTTTTTTATTAATTAAGAAAATTATTTTTTCTTGCTATCGAGCTGTGGCACAGCAGAACCTTGGCCGATTGAAAGCAAACCAGCATCTGTATAGATACCAAGTTTTGCACGTGTATCGGTAATGTCGAGGTTACGCATAGTCAACTGACCAATACGGTCCATTGGCGTAAACATTGAATCGCCTTTTTCCATTGTTAAACGTTCAGCTTCGTACGTTAAGTTTGGAGATTCAGTGTTCATGATGGTGTAGTCATTACCACGACGAAGTTCAAGAGTTACTTCACCAGTAATCGCTTTAGCAACCCAACGCTGTGCAGTTTCACGCAACATAAGTGCTTGAGAGTCGAACCAGCGGCCTTGGTAAAGTAAACGGCCTAAACGTAAACCGTTAATGCGGTATTGTTCGATCGTATCTTCGTTATGAATACCAGTAACCAAACGCTCATAAGCAATATGAAGAAGGGCCATACCCGGTGCTTCATAAATACCACGAGATTTTGCTTCGATAATACGGTTTTCGATTTGGTCAGACATACCTAAACCATGACGGCCACCAATACGGTTTGCTTCAAGAATAAGCTCAACCGGATTGTCAAAAGTTTGACCGTTTAATGCAACAGGTACACCTTCTTCAAAACGTACAGTCACTTCTTCTGGAGTAATTTCAACTTCCTCTTTCCAGAAAGCAACGCCCATAATTGGGTCAACGATTTTGATACCAGCATTTAAGTATTCAAGATCTTTTGCTTCGTGAGTTGCACCCAACATGTTTGAGTCAGTCGAGTACGCTTTTTCTTTTGACATTTTGTAGTCAAAACCGTTGTCGATCAGGAACTGTGACATTTCTGCACGGCCACCAAGCTCATCGATGAAGTTTTGATCTAACCAAGGCTTATAAATTTTAAGATTCGGGTTAGTCAACAAACCATAACGATAGAAACGTTCAATATCGTTACCTTTATAAGTTGAGCCGTCACCCCAGATGTTTACGTCATCTTCTTTCATTGCGGTAACTAGCATTGTACCTGTTACTGCACGACCGAGTGGAGTCGTATTGAAATAAGGAACACCACCTGTACTGATATGGAATGCACCACACTGAATCGCAGCAATACCTTCAAGCGCAAGTTGTAAGCGGCAGTCAATTAAGCGAGCTTTTACAGCGCCGTATTGTTCTGCTTTCTTTGGAATTGCATCATAGTCATCTTCATCAGGCTGACCTAAGTTTGCAGTATATGCATAAGGTTCTGCGCCTTTTTGTTTCATCCACAATAAGGCAGCTGAAGTGTCTAGGCCTCCGGAGAAGGCAATCCCAACTTTTTTGCCTACTGGTACATGCTGCAAGATAGTTGCATTATCAGTCATTGCTAATCCTAACATTTATGAAAAAGACCCCATATAGGCGGTCTTGAGAATTCTGAATGGCGGCTATTGTAGCACTATTCATGGTGCTTTTTTTCGCAAAAAAAGCATTAATTCACTTGTTCTGATTTGAAGTTTTAATTTGATAAAAAATATAAGGCTATTTATAGAATAAGAAGAAGTGAATGAAGTATTGTTCTTAAATAAATGGATTGACCATAAGCTCCGATAAATTTCTTTGTGTGGTCATCCAAAATTATCAAAAAAGTATTAAAGTACTATGCAACAAGTTGCAAAAAATTATTGGGACGCAGCATGACAAGTTACGCCAATTTATTAAAACCATTACATTTAGGCTTTACCACTATTAAAAACCGTGTGGTGATGGGTTCCATGCATACGGGGCTTGAAGACCGTTTTTACAATTACCCAAAGCTGGCAGCTTATTTTGAAGAGCGTGCAAAAGGTGGGGTGGGCCTGATTGTGACAGGTGGTATTTCACCGAACCGTCAAGGATGGTTAGCACCTGCTGGCGGAACCATGAATAGCTTATTTGATATTCCACAGCATCGTCTGGTTACACATGCTGTGCATAAACATGGTTCAAAAATCTTAATGCAAATTTTGCATGCAGGTCGCTACGGTTACCAGCCATTTGTTGTGTCTTCAACTGCAATTAAATCTCCAATTTCACCTTTTAAACCACGCCAGCTTTCTGAAAAAAATATTCTGAGCACAATAGAAGATTACGCTCAGTGCGCCGATATCGCTAAAAAAGCAGGTTATGACGGTGTCGAAATTATGGGCTCGGAAGGTTATCTCATTAACCAGTTTTTAAGTCGCCACGTGAACCAGCGTACTGACCGTTGGGGTGGTGAAATTGAAAACCGTATGCGCTTTCCAGTCGAGATTGTTAAAGCGATTCGTGCCAAAGTCGGTGAGAAATTTATTATCTGTTTCCGCTTGTCTTTACTCGATTTAGTCCATGACGGTAACACCATGCAAGAGGTGGTGACTGTAGCCAAAGCTTTAGAAAAAGCAGGTGTGACTTTATTAAATACCGGCATTGGCTGGCATGAAGCTCGTGTGCCGACCATTGTAACATCTGTGCCTCGTGCAGCTTTTGTTGACTACACTGCTCATGTAAAACAGCATATTTCTATTCCGATTATTGCTTCAAACCGTATTAACATGCCTGAAACTGCCGAAGAAATTTTGGCAACTGGTAAAGCAGATATGGTTCAAATGGCGCGTCCTTTATTGGCCGATGCATTTTGGGTAAATAAAACTGCGACTAACCGTGTTGATGAAATTAATACCTGTATTGCATGTAACCAAGCCTGTTTAGACCATGCTTTTAAAAATAAGCGTGTATCTTGTTTGGTTAACCCACGTGCAGGCCATGAAACAGAACTGGTCTATTTAAAGACTAAACAGCCTAAGCGAATTGCAGTTGTGGGCGGTGGAGTAGCGGGTATGTCGGCGGCAACTGTTGCGGCAAGTCGTGGTCATGCAGTCACTTTGTTTGAAGCAACATCGGATGTAGGCGGTCAATTTAACTTTGCCAAAGTTGTACCAGGCAAAGAAGAATTTCACGAGACGATCCGCTACTTTAAAGTCCAACTCGAAAAAACAGGGGTGGACGTACGTTTAAATACTCGCGTAAATCGTGAACAACTTGAACGTGAAGGTTTTGATGAAGTAATTGTTGCAACTGGTGTAATCCCTCGCGCATTAAAAATTGAAGGAAGTGACGCACCACAAGTCCTTTCGTATGCTCAAGTTTTGAAAGGGGCAGAAGTCGGGCAAAAGGTTGCAGTGATTGGTGCGGGTGGTATTGGTTTTGACGTGTCAGAATTTTTACTTAAACCGCCACATCAACCACAGCCTCAACCTTTAGCCGACTGGCAACGTGAATGGGGTGTAGACCCAGATCCGAATTATGTTTCTGAAGGGGGGATGCAGCCGCCAGTCGTTGAACCAGCGATCCGTGAAATTTATTTATTGCAACGTAAAACCACACCACTTGGTATTGGTCTAGGCAAAACTTCAGGTTGGGTCCATCGTGCACAGCTTAAAAAGCATGGCGTACGTATGCTGCGTGGTGTGCAATATA
>NZ_JEXG01000061.1:0-7091 GCF_000581275.1 Acinetobacter sp. 809848 | reverse complement strand
GAAACGAGACTCGAACTCGCGACCCCAACCTTGGCAAGGTTATGCTCTACCAACTGAGCTATTCCCGCAATGTGAGCACATTATAGAGTGTTTCATTAAAGTGTCAACACTCTTGTGATCTAATTGAACGTTTAATCAGCACGACGCCACACTGTACCTTGACGCGTATCTTCAAGTACCACACCTTGGTCGAGCAAAGACTGACGAATACCATCTGCTTTCGCAAAGTCTTTAGCTTTTTTCGCATCAACACGTTGTTGAATGAAATCTTCAATTTCAGCATCAGACAAAGCAAGCGCTTCTTGTCCAATATCTGATTTTAAGAAATCATCTACATTGTGCTGTACCAAACCTAAAATGTTGGTGAGGTGACGTAAAGTCGAATAAAGCACAGTCGCTTGGTCAGCTTGCTCTTCTTTTACAGCACGGTTTAACTCTTTGTTGAGTTCAAACAATACTGCCATTGCTTCAGCCGTATTGAAATCGTCACACATTGCGTTGTTAAAGCGTTCAATAAAACTTTGATCAAGCGTTTCAGTTGTCTTTTGACCATACACTTGTTGGTAAGCTTTAAATGAATGATAGAAACGAGTTAAAGAAGTTTTTGCTTCTTTAAGCGCTACATCAGAAAAGTTCACAGGACTACGATAGTGTGAAGACACAATAAAGTAGCGAATCACTTCAGGGTGGAACTTCTCCATCACGTCACGAATCGTGAAGAAGTTGCCTAAAGATTTAGACATCTTTTCACCATCAACGTTAATAAAGCCAACATGCATCCAATAGTTCACATATTGCTCGCCAGTTGAAGCTTCACTTTGAGCAATTTCATTTTCATGGTGTGGGAACATTAAATCTGAACCACCACCATGAATGTCAAAGTGATTGCCTAAGCAGCAAGTTGACATTGCAGAACATTCGATGTGCCAACCCGGACGACCATTACCCCAAGGAGATGCCCAAGATGGTTCGTTTTCTTTTGCATGTTTCCAAAGTACAAAGTCAAAAGGATGTTTCTTTTCAACTTCTACATCGACACGTTCACTTGCACCAGCTTGCATATCATCCAGCTTGCGGCCAGAGAGGCGACCATATTTTTCAAATTTGGTCACTTCAAAATAAACATCGCCGTTTGAAGCAGGGTAAGCAGCGCCTTTATTGACCAAATTGCCAATCATATTTTGCATCTGGTCGATATATTCAGTCGCTTTCGGTGCTTCATCGGGTGCAGCACAACCTAAATTGGCTGCATCTTCATTCATTGCATCAATAAAACGAGTGGTGAGCTGTTGGATGGTTTCACCATTTTCTTGAGCACGTTTGATGATTTTGTCGTCAATATCAGTAATGTTGCGAATGTAGCGAACATTCCAGCCTTGACTACGTAAGAAACGAATAATGTAGTCAAATGCAACCATAACTCGAGCATGCCCGATATGACAGTAGTCGTAAACGGTCATACCGCAGACGTACATATCGATGTGACCTTCTTTGCGAGGTACAAATTCAACTTTTTTTCGTTGCTCAGAGTTATATAAAACAAACGGTTGCATAAGGGTTTTCAAACACTCAACAAAAACAGTGTTACATCATAACTGATGCATCATTTTTCACAAAGGTTTATGCAAGAATTTTATAAGCTTGTGAAATCTTATACATTTAAAAACGTGTAGATGATTGAGTTATGTTAGAATGCCCCCAAATCTTTTGATTAAAATCACCGATCTTCACAAGAGATCAGATCAATTATTTTGAGTCAAACTCGTATGCCCAATCCTACAGATTTCCAAAGCAGCGCATTAGCAACATTGCGTATTGAGCAACAAGCCTTAGACGTGTTAGCAACACAAATTGGTGACAGTTTTAACCGAGCTTGTGAAATATTGTTACAGTGTAAAGGTCGTGTTGTGATCACTGGCATGGGTAAGTCAGGGCATATTGGCCGTAAAATGGCTGCTACTTTCGCCTCAACTGGTACACCATCTTTCTTTATGCATCCGGGCGAAGCTGGGCATGGAGATTTGGGGATGCTGGTTCGTGGTGATGTTTTAATTGCGATTTCCAACTCTGGAAAAAGTGATGAAATCATGATGTTGATGCCACTCATCAAACATCTTGGCGTTCCTCTTATTACCATTAGCCGTGATGATAAAGGCCCAATGCCGCAAAACGCAGACATTGCTTTAACTTTAGGTGAGTCTGACGAGGCATGTCCATTAGGTTTAGCGCCTACGTCGAGTACTACAGCAACTTTAGTATTGGGTGATGCGCTGGCTGTCGCTTTACTTGAAGCACGTGGTTTTACCGCAGATGATTTTGCCCGTTCGCATCCAGCAGGTGCGTTGGGTAAACGCTTACTTTTACATGTAAAACATCTGATGCATACAGGCGATGAACTGCCAAAAGTTTCACCAGATACACCAATGAATCAAGTGCTTTATGAAATTTCTAATAAACGTTTAGGCTTGACGACAATTGTAGATGAACAAGAACATTTGCTTGGTATTTTCACCGATGGTGACTTGCGCCGTTTAATTGATAAACAGCAAGGTTTCGATGTGAATTTGCCTGTTTCAGAAGTGATGACAAAAAAACCATCAACGATTTCTCAAGAAGCACGTGCGGTAGAAGCTCTACAACAGCTGAACCTGAAAAAAATTAGTCAGTTTGTGGTGGTAGATGACCAAAACAAAGTGATTGGTGTAATTAGTATGCATGACCTTATTCAGGCAGGGGTAAATTAATCAATGGCATCTTATGCATTGTTAGAACAAGCACGTCATTTACAGGCATTGGTTCTGGATGTTGATGGTATTTTGAGTGATGGCTTCGTAACCTTAACCAATAGTGGCGATGAAATTAAATCATTCGATATTCGTGATGGTTTAGGAATGAAGCTTGCACAGCAAGCCGGCATGAAAGTTATCATTATTACAGGCAGAAAAAGTAATATTGTTGAAAAACGTATGTCTGATTTAGGTGTAGATCTCGTTTTTCAAGGCCGTGAAGACAAAGGCTCAGCACTTCGTGAAGCATGTGCGCAGTTTAATATTTTGCCGTCTGATTGCTTATATATGGGTGATGATTGGCCTGATTTATCTGCTTTTGCAATCGCAGGTATGAGTGTTACTGTGCCAAATGGTCACGAAGAAGTACGTCGCCGTGCGCATTTGGTTACGCAATCGATGGGTGGGCGTGGAGCTGTTCGTGAAGTCTGTGATATGTTGCTGATCGCAAAAGGCATTTACCAAGAACTTCTTGAAAAATATCTTGCAGTACCGCATTAATAATAAGATTACTTAAAAAGGTAGGCTATTCCTGCTCATGGATACCAGAGTTTTATCAATTGTTGCTGTAGTGGTTGCTGCTATAAGTGGTGGTTACTACTACTATAGTGGCAAGGCAAAAAAACTAGACATTGGTTCTGCGAAGAATATGACATATTCAGCGCAGGGCGTCCATTTGACTCAAACTGATGATCAAGGCAATTTGTATATTCGTGCTGAAGTTCGTCAGCTTGAACAGGATATGCAACAAAAAACATCAAAGTTGGATCAACTTAATGCCTCGATGTATAAAGATGGCAAAGTTGATGCAACATTCTTTGCAAAACAGGCAAATGGCTACGATGATAACCGTAAAGTTATTTTGTCGGGTGATGTGGTCGCAACTAAATTGGCGCCACAAGGGAAGATTGAATTCCAAACTGATGAGTTAACTGGATATCCAAAAACCAGAGAAATTGAAACCGATCACCAAGTGGTTGTTCAATCTCCACAAGCCGAGTTTGTCAGCAAAGGGTTAAAAGCTAATTTGAATAGTGGTCAGTACGAATTTTTTAATATTCGAGGAAAGTATGCACCAAAGTCTTAATTTAAAACGTTCTTCAGCTTTCCTAAAACAAGCTGCGGTAATTACATTCGTTGCTTTATCATCTGCTTCGACTTTTGCTTTACCGTCTGACCGTAATCAACAAATTTCGTTAGTGGCAGACCGTGCAACTTATAATGAGAAAACGGGTTTAACGACTTATACGGGTAATGTCGTGATTGAGCAAGGTACGATGAAGCTTCAGGCTGACTCAATTGTTGCTACGCTGAATTCTAAACGTGAAATTCAAACGATTACTGCCAAAGGTAGACCATCTAAATTCCAACAGCAAATCAGTGCTGACAAGGGCGTTGCACGAGGCGAGGGGCAAACCATTGTTTATAATGCAGATACAGGCATTATTACTTTGACTGGTGGTGCATATCTATATCAAGATGGTTCAAGCATCCGTGGTAACTCATTGAAATATAGTATGAACAAAGGTGATGTTGAAGCTCAAGGTTCATCATCAAACCGCGTTCAAATTATTATTCCGCCATCAACTTCAAAAAGTTTCCCAGGAGCGCGTGACTAATGCAACAAGCTCTTCAACCCCAAACTTTGTGTATTAAGCACTTAGCAAAAAACTATAGTAAACGTTGGGTCGTCAAAGACGTATCTTTTAGTATGCAAAGTGGACAGATTGTTGGTTTGCTTGGCCCTAACGGCGCAGGAAAAACAACAAGCTTCTATATGGTTGTTGGGCTAGTGCGTATGGACAAAGGTGAAATTCACCTTGATGATCTTGATATGTCCGATTTGGCAATGCATGAACGGGCACGTAAGGGAATCGGATATCTTCCGCAAGAAGCTTCTATCTTTAGAAAGCTGACCATTGCTGAAAATATTATGTCTATTTTAGAAACACGCAAAGACTTAAATAAGCAACAGCGCCAACAACGTCTTACTGAATTATTGAATGACTTTAAAATCAGTCATATTAAAGATTCATTGGGAATGAGTGTGTCTGGTGGTGAGCGTCGCCGTGCTGAAATTGCACGTGCATTGGCTGCTGATCCTAAGTTTATGTTACTTGATGAACCGTTTGCCGGTGTCGATCCAATTTCGGTGGGTGATATTAAAGATATTATCCAAACCTTAAAAGATCGTGGCATTGGTGTGCTCATCACAGACCATAACGTACGTGAAACTTTGGCGATCTGTGAACGTGCATATATTGTGAGCGAAGGTGCGGTAATTGCAGAAGGCACGCCACAAGAAATTCTGGATAACGAACAGGTACGTAAAGTCTACTTAGGTGACGATTTTACAGTTTAAATAAAAAAGTTAATCTATTTGGCTAAAAAGAGGTCAATGCTTCTTTTTAGCTTTTTTATATTTAATTATTAAAAAACAATAAATTACATGGTTCACTTGATGAAAAAATAATGTGTGAATTATTCCTGCATTTATGCTTCTTTATGCAAAAAAATATGTAGAATGTAAAAGCTTTTAAACGATAACAAACAAGATCAACAAGACAAGCATGATTGGATATAACCAGAGAAGAGTAAAAAGGACATGTAAAAAGCCAGCTTTCCTGAAAGGGTTGATGCTTTTAACTTCACTGCATGTACCTATGGTGATATATGCCGCTAAACCAAGTGAGCAATATCACACATTAAAAGACAACTTATCACAACTTTTTGCCCCTAAAAGTAGTGATGAATTTAAAGTCGCTAAGATGCAAGAGTTGAGTAATTTTAGGCTAGATCGTTCTAGAGTGCAGGAGTTTCCGACTGTTCAACTCAATGATAGAGCAGCTTCATCTTATTCAAATTTGCCATCAAGGAAAATGACTCTGCAGGAAGCGGTGAAAATCGCCATCCAGCGTAACCCTGATATTTCCCAAGCCATTTCAACTTTAGCTGGCCAAAATGCTGGTATTGATGTTGCGAAGGCAGGTTATTATCCTCAAATTTCAGGTGGTATTACCACAGGTGACTTGAGTAGTGGCGAGCGTGGTCGGCAGTTATTGACTTTAAACGCAACTCAAATGCTTTATGATTTTGGTAAAGTCAAATCAGGTGTATCGGTTGAGAAGGCCAAACTCCAAGTCGAACAGGCGAATGTGTTGGTCAGTATTGATGATATTGCACTTGATGTGGCTCAGTCGATTATCAATATTCAGCGCTATCTCCAGTTAAATAAAATTGCCGAGCAGCAAATTGCGGGTATTCAGCGAATTCAGGAAATCGCTAATTTACGTGCAAATGCTGGTATTAGTAGCCAAGCTGATCCAGTTCAGGCACAAACTTATTTAGAATCTGCGCAGTCAACACTTATTGCACAGCAATCTTTACTACGTCAGTACCAACAACATTTAAGAACTCTGGTAGGCGTAGATGTTTTTAATAAATCATGGATCATTCCTGACGATTTAGTGAAAGTGTCTGATTTATATGGTGAACCTGAGTTCAATACCATTCCAAAAATGATCGCTGCACAAGCGGGCATTGAAGTGGCTAAAGCTCAAAAGGAACAGACCCGTTTAACACGTTATCCAACTTTGGCAGTGAAAGGCTCTTTGAGTCAGGCTATTAATGGAAAAAACCCAAACAATAATGAAGACGATGGTTTATATAGTTCCATCATGCTTGAAGCCACCAGTCAGTTTTATCAAGGTGGGGCAGTTTCTTCTCAGGTAAAAATGGCAAGTTATGCAGAGGAAGCCGCTAAGTCTAAAGTGAATTCTGTGTATCTGGATGTGCTCGATCAGATCAGAACCAGCCGTGAGCAAATTGAAAATAAACAACGTCAAATGCAGGTTTTAGCAAACCGCCAAGCGACAACAGTTCGTACACGCGAACTCTATCAAGAGCAGTACAAACTCGGTACCCGTTCATTGGTTGACTTATTGAATGCTGAACAGGCGATTCATAGCGCCAATTCAGAACTTGAAACTGCACGTTATGACATCTACAGCAGTATTGTTCAGTACATTGCAGCAACAGGACGTTCCCGCCAAGCTTATGACTTAAATAATATTTCAATTCAGGGGTTCGAAGTACAACCATGATGACAAAAATAAATTACCAGCCCTGGTTACAGGCGGTCTTAACGATTGCTAAACATTATAGAATTGAGCCTTCAGAAGAAAGAATTCGTTTACAACTTGACTGGAACCAAAATCAAAACCTTGATGATGTTTTGCAGTTAATGACACGTCAGGTTGGTCTCAATTTACGTAAAGTACCTTTTTCATTAGATTTACTTAATCC
>NZ_JEXG01000060.1:0-7204 GCF_000581275.1 Acinetobacter sp. 809848 | reverse complement strand
TCTAAATTTTTCATGTATACCGTTTAAAATAATTTCTTGTTGTAAATAAAAGAGATAGAAATGCCGTCATTCTTAAATTGAGTGCTAAAAACAGGCATGCAAAAGCCGCACAAAAATGGTGTGCTCGCCTATCTCAGGTTTTATTGTTGCTATGATTTTTTAGTCGTAATGACCGATGGCTTAAAACCTAGAGTCGGTTAAACCGTTTTAAAGACCAGTTAGGTATCGAGTCAAAGATTTTGGCAAAGGTTGCCAATGAGAGAGATGAAATAGTACGCATGTGCGAACTCCTGTATGTATTAGAAGCTCTACCACAATTACTGCTAAATAATGGTGGCAGGACGAAAAGAGGTTAGCAGACTGGACATACAGAACCAGCACACCCGAAGGTGTCCCCCTTCCGCCCTACCGCAACGTGAGGGGGACGGTGGTTTTTTACACATAGATCTCCCCCTCAGAAGGAGCAAATCTGATGCGCTGTATGTGTACTCGGCCTGCTACAACCGGCTGGCAATGTGGCCAGCAGGCAAAGGATAATCCGCGTGTTTTTAAGTGTCAATGTGATATTGGCTATTCATTTATAAAGATTATTTTTATTTTTCATTAGCATAGTGATTTAGGAATATATTTTCTTAAAGTTTAGTTTGTCTGATCATTTCATTATTAATTTATCATTCATTTTCAAAACTGCTTAAATGTACTGATTGATCGCACTATAAATAAAAGCTAAAGTAAATAAAGTTTGAATTTTATAACTTTAAATAAATTGATAACGCATGCAGGCAAAAACATGGAAACCATACATGATTTTTATCGCCGCTTTTCTTTAACCAGAGATAGCGATTATTCGGTTCCATCAACTTCGTTTGGACATTTCAACGTGTTCCAACGCGACGCCTGCTCATTCCTCACACCTTATAGCCGCCGCGATTATTATAAAATTTCACTGGTTTTAGGCACAGGCGAACTTCACTACGCCAACCGCTGGATACGAGTCGACCGCCCTGCTTTACTGTTTTCAAACCCGATGGTTCCCTATGCATGGGAAATTAATTCGCCCGAACAGGCAGGCTGGTTTTGTCTATTTACCGAAGAGTTTGTAAACCAAGAGTCAAGACAAAGCTTTTTAAAAGATTCACCACTATTTAAAGTCGACGGCGACCCGCTGTATTTTTTAAATGACCAACAAGTTGAAGAAATTTCATTTATTTTCAAAAAGATGATGACTGAAATAAATTCAGACTATATTCATAAATACAACGTTTTAAGAAACTATTTGCACCTGATTGTGCATGAAGCCATGAAAATGCAACCGACCCAACAGTTTGAAAAACATAGCAATGCTGCGGTTCGGATTTGCCATTTATTCTTTGAATTATTAGAACGCCAGTTCCCAATTGACTCGCCCCATTTTCAGCTTAAACTCAAAACAGCAAATGACTATGCCTATGGCTTGTCGGTGCATGTGAACCATTTAAACCGAGCTGTAAAAGAAGCCACAGGTAAAACCACCTCTGAGCATATTAGCTCGCGCATTACGCAAGAAGCCAAAGCGCTGCTACAGCACACCAGTTGGAATATTTCTGAAATTGCTTATAGCTTAGGCTTTGAATATTCAGCGTATTTCACCAATTTCTTTAAGAAAAATACTGGCTTTTCACCTAAAAAGTTCCGCGAAGACTGTGTGGCCTAAAAACAGATTGTTTGAATTTTATAATTATTGGTTTGAATGTTATACGTCAGTTTGAGCCAAAGCATTTTATAGTTTTTCTACTCAAGTGATTTTGCAAAAAAGAGTGTGAAAAATGAAATATAGAACTTTAGGACAAACAGGCGAAAAAGTATCAGCACTTGGTTTAGGTTGCATGGGAATGAGCTTTGCCTATGGTGCCTCAGACGACACACAAAGCATTGCAACTTTAGAAAAGGCCTTAGACCTCGGCATTAACTTTTGGGACACCGCCGACATGTACGGCAACGGCGCAAACGAAGTTTTGCTCTCAAAAGTTTTAGAAAAACACCGTGACAAAGTGTTCTTGGCGACCAAATTTGGCTTCCGCTATAAAGAAGATAACCTTAATCCGAAAAACTCTTTAGAGTCTTATATCGACGGCTCACCTGAGTGGATTAAAGTCGCGGTCGAAAACAGCTTAAGACGCTTAAATACAGACGTGATTGATTTGTATTATGCGCACCGTATAGACCCGAATGTTCCGGTTGAAGATACCATTGGCGCAATGGCGGACTTGGTCAAACAAGGTAAAGTTCGTTATTTAGGACTCAGTGAAGCGTCGGCTGAAACCGTTCGTAAAGCGCATGCGATTCACCCGATTGCAGCGGTTCAACATGAATACTCGCTACTTACCCGTGAGTTTGAGCAAACCCATTTGCAAACCATTCGTGAGTTAGGCATTAGCCTTGTGCCATATTCACCGCTGTCACGTGGTTTAATCACCAATACGCTTGATGTGGGTAGCCTAGACGAAAACGATTTCCGTCGTCAATTGCCACGCTATCAGGGTGATAACTGGAAAAATAACCAAAGCTTAGCGCAAGCATTTAGCGAATTTGCTCAAAGCAAAAATGCGACAGCGGCTCAACTGGCTTTGGCTTGGATTTTGGCGCAAGGTGACGACATTATTCCAATTCCGGGTACACGTAAAATCGAGCGACTTGTGGAAAATGCAGGTGCTGTAGACCTTCATTTAACAGCGGCAGATTTGGCAGAAATTGAAGCGATTATTGCGAGATATCCAAACATGGGCGCACGCTATAACGCTCAGCAACTTGCTGCGGTAAATCATTAAAAACGAAGCTATAAAAAAAGTCCGACTCTGTGTCGGACTTTTTAATTTAATTTTTGCTATATGTTCCCTGCTGGCGTCCACCTTCCCAGATCGCATCTAAGGATTTATCCGAAATCGTTAGGCTTTCAGGGAAAATGCTTAAATCCTTTTTAAATTTAGCCTCTGGTTTTAAACCAATACAGTCTCCATTTTTCCACCATGTGCCTTCGGCATATTGATCTAAAGCGCCAACAGCGAGCATCCATTGAAACTTGCCGTCTGGTTGAAGTAAAAGTTCCGAACCCACTTCCATCACACCATTTAGATAATAGTGCCCACTCCAAGTTTGATCGGCCTTTTGGAATTTCACTTCTTTGCATGTGCTAGTTGACTCTGCATAAATGTGAGCAGAAAAAATAACTGTTGAAAGAAGTATTAGAGGTGCAAATATATTTTTCATTATTTAGTTCCTATCGTTTTTATTTTCCAGACTCAACTTTTAAATACGTTCCATCTGCATAGACGTTATGTCCAAAGCCACAACCCGACTCGCCTTCGCTTTGTTTGACCTGAATATAGTTACCTAATTTCGCGTTGGTTTTAAAGTCGAGCTGAATGCGGCAGTCCTGATCTTTATAGACGATTTGCTTTTTACTAATCGGCATTGTAGTGCCAAACTCACCCATGTTTGGGCCGTAAATTAAGCCTCTAAGTCCCATATATAAACCAGCATAGCTAATTGCATATTGGCCCTTCTCACGACTTACCGTGATGTGATCCCACTCACCAAAACCTGAATAACGCACATATTCACCAGACAAATCATTTGAGGTTTTAGGTGCAGGTAACTGTTTAAGATTAAACTGGCTAGATTTTGATTTTTCATCGAGCATAAACCATGCTCTCGCCCAAAGTGGCTGGCCTAATTTGGCATAGGCTAAGCCCACATTATTGTTGGCAACTTCAATATCTCGGTCGGTAAATTTAATTGTGGTTTCGTCTGCATTGGCTTTACAAAATGCTGTCCAAGAGGCTTGGTTCTGGAAATTTTCGAGCGCTTTTTTATATTGTTTTTGGTCGTAGAATTTCTTACCTAAGCTCGCGTATTGCTTCACTTTATTACAGCTTTGTTGTAATTCTTGTTCAAAAGAAAATTCTGCATGCGTGACCGCCAAAGCCGAAAGTGTGAGAACCGCGCAACCTGAAATAATCGATTTAATCATTTTTAAAATTCTTTAATAATTAACTAATTATATAATATGAGTAAGCTCCATAAATCACAATTCTCTGAAACAAAAGTCTCTTAGAAGAGTTTATGTTTTTATAAAACTGGTTAAATCCATACAGAATAAATCATGGAAGGTGTTAAGTGTTAACTGATTATTTTAATTGAATATTCAACAAAAAAATAATGTAGACTGCATGTGTAAAACTTAGGAAGAATTATAAGAGTGAATAATTTAATTATTGGAACCCTATTTGCACTTTGTGCAGCGGCTTTAAATGCCTCTATTGGTGTGATTAGCAAATTACTCATGCACAGTGGTTTAAACCCACAAGACATTGCCTTTTTAAAAACCATTATCGCCTTTTTCTTTTTAAGCGTGTTTTTATTTAAAGTCCCTGTTAGCCAAAAGCTTGCTTTTATTAGCAGCACGCCAAGTAAACTCTGCGTTTTTACTCAAATTGCTATCTGTGCTTTTTTAGGGATTTTCTCTTTATTCTTTTTCGAAACCATTGCCTACAACCACGGTGCTGCGGCGAATGTTGTGGTGGTACTCATGGCTTCGGCTGCCATCTCTGCCCTATTTTTTGGTCGGTTCATTTTAAAAGAAAGCATCTACATTCATTCGCTTATTGGAACATTATTAGCAGTTGCTGGTATTAGTATTATTTCATGGAAAGGTGAAAATAGCCTTTTAATGCTAATCAATGCTTCTATTGCCGGCACAGGTTATGGCTTATTTTCGGTTTTAGTTAAAAAGTTCAAATTAAACGGCGGGCTGTTTCTTACCAAGTATTTATTGTTATTTGGCAGTGTTTATCTTGCCGTTCCGTTTTTAATTAATTTTCACAGTATTAATTTTAATAGTGACATTGTTTTAGGCTTGATTGGTTTAGCTGTTCTGCCAACCATCCTCGGCTTTTTCTGTACCACCAAAGCGTTGTCTTATATGAGTGCCGCAAAGGTACAAGTCACTGAACTTTCTGAACCGATTTTTGCAGCGCTTATGGCTTGGGTTTTCATTCATGAACAGCCGACTTTATCGTTTTTATATGGCGCGATTTTTATTATTTTAGGCATCTTATTGATGAACAAAGCACCGAAATCAAGCTAGTCGATTTCATCTATTTCGTTGGCGTGGTGACAAGCGACTTGCACCACACTGGCAAAGTTAATCGCCATTTGTGAAGGGGCATGTTTCTTATAAGCAAGCCCTAAACCCACCGTAGGAACAGGCGCTTTCAAAGAGCGATAAGCCACACCCTGTATTTGCAATTGTTTGGTCGACTCGGGAACCAAAGACACCCCCAAATTTGCAGACACTAACGATAAAATCGACACAATTTGCGGAGCATTTTGTCCAATTTTCGGTTCAAAGCCACGCTCATGACAGGCTTGTTTAATCGCATCGAAAAGCCCTGCACTAATAGATGGTGGCGAGACAATAAAATCAAGCTCTCGCAGTGTGGTTAAATCAATTTCTTGTGATGAATCGTCCAGCTTAAAAGACTCTGAAGGTAAAGCAGCAATGAGTGGTTCAGCCAATAATTCTTGCAGAATAAGGCTATCTGGCATATTGCGTGGCGAACGAATAATTGCGACATCTAAGCGGTCTTCAAGTAATAAATCGATGAGCAGCAAAGTGTTGGCTTCTTCAAGTTTTAAATTCACTTTCGGATATTGCTGCTGAAAATAACGAACGCATTTAGGAATTAAAGGGTTCAACATTGAAGTGCCTGTAAAACCTAATCGTAGTTGACCCACTTCGCCATTTGCCACTTGTTTAACTAAGCTCGCTGCATCTTCTACACGCTGCTGTACAGGCTGAATGGCATTTAAAAAGGCAAGCCCTGCTTCGGTCAGCTCCACCCCATGTGGCGAACGAATAAATAAATCTGCACCGAGTTCTTCTTCTAAGTCTCGTATTTGCATGCTTAAAGGCGGCTGGCTCATGTTTAAACGTTGCGCAGCTTTGGTAAAGTTTTTTTCTTCTGCTACAGCTAAAAAGTAGCGTATATGCCTGAGTTCCATTGCTATATATAAAACATATCATGATCTATTGTTAAATATATTAGAAAAATACCTCTCAAATTGCTAATTTTAATTTATCGAATTTTCTCGATGCAGCATGCCTTTAGGCACTGCTCTTTTTCTGTCATGGTCATGATATGAACTCTTCATCTACACCCAGTACCTTAAACACTGAGGCAACGTCTGTTCTTTCCCGTGAGTGGATTCACAAAGGGACTAAAGCCTATAAACACGCAGGATTTGCTTTATTCCTCGTAGGTTTTGCCAGTTTCTCACTGATTTATTGTGTACAGCCACTCCTGCCCGCATTTAGCCAAAGCTTCCAGATTAGCCCTGCGAGTAGCTCTTTGGCACTGTCATTAACGACTGCCTTTTTAGCGATTTCGATTGTGCTATCAAGCGCCTTTTCACAAGCCCTTGGCCGTCGTGGTGTAATCTTTACGTCAATGCTGTGTGCAGCAATTCTTAATATTGTCTCTATGTTCACACCGAACTGGCACAGTTTATTGATGGCGCGCGCTTTAGAAGGTTTACTACTTGGTGGTGTACCCGCAGTGACGATGGCTTGGATTGCCGAAGAAATCGCACCTGAGCACTTAGGTAAAACTATGGGTTTATATATTGCAGGTACGGCTTTTGGTGGCATGATGGGCCGTGTCGGCATGGGTATTTTGGTTGAATATTTTTCATGGCGCACCGCCTTAGGCTTACTTGGGGCAATCTGTTTTGTTTGCTCAATTGCCTTTTTAAAATTACTTCCCGCATCGCGTAATTTTTTGCAGAAAAAAGGGCTAAATTTAGATTTTCACATGCAAATGTGGCGCGCTCATTTAAGCAATACAAAATTATTACGCCTATTTGCGATTGGTTTCTTGCTGACTAGTGTTTTTGTGACTTTGTTTAACTATGCCACTTTCCGTTTAAGTGGAGCACCTTATTCACTCAGTCAGACACAAATTAGCCTTATTTTCTTGTCGTATAGCTTTGGCATGGTTTCTTCATCGTTGGCAGGTAGCTTAGCGGATCGCTTTGGTAAAAAAACCATGATGATGGGTGGTTTTGCCTTAATGATTGTAGGGAGCCTCATGACCCTACTCAGCTCGCTTTTCGGCATTATTATTGGTATTGCATTTATTACCACAGGTTTCTTTATTACCCACTC
>NZ_JEXG01000059.1:0-8883 GCF_000581275.1 Acinetobacter sp. 809848 | reverse complement strand
GGTGTACCGTTGCCACGTTCTACAGTTTTTATGTCCGTCTTGTTTAGTTTGCTTATATTCCAAAGCTTATGGAATGTGGCAGCGGCATTTTGCGCCCATGAAAATCAGGAAAAGGCATTACATCATTTTGGTCATCATGCAGCGTTGAGTTATGAAGCTTCACAGCATAGCCATACGGAAAAGACAGATATCGTAGGGACTCATAAAGCTCCCTTAAACTTGTCCGATCATCATGACCATTTGCCTTCATGTTTTCATGTTGTGATTGTAGAAGCACAAGAAAAACTTGTTTCACCGTTAATACAGTCATCTGAGCCAAAACAACAATATTATTGGTCCAATTCTTATAAGTCCCCTCATATCTCTAAACAAGACCCGCCTCCTGTTTTAACCCTGCTATAGGTGGGGTAGCCGAAAATTAGCCCACCAGAAATATTATTTATTTCATAGGGTTATTTTATGTCTATTTTTTTATACGAAAAAAGTTTCGTTAGTCTGAGTACATCTTGGGTATTTAAATCATTAGTTGTTGCTGTTGCACTTTCAACTGGTGTCGTAACAAACGCAGCCAGTTCAAATCAGAACCTTGCTGAGAATACACAACCACAGCGTGTACAGAATGTTTTAACGTTTGAACAGGTGCTCGATCAGGTTAAGCAGTTTCAGACTCAAACAGGAATTTGGCAAACTCAACAAGATATCGCTGCGAGCAATATCAAACAGAGCCAGCTATGGGAAAATCCGACGGTTTCTGTACAGCAAACGGGTTTTAAATCTGGAAAAGATCAGGAATTAGAACTTGGGATCTCGCAAAAACTAGATATTTTTGGTGTACGTTCTGCAGCAAAAAAACTGGCAAGTGTTCAGCAAAATCAAGTTGAGTTAAATCAGGTTTTATATCAGGCTCAACTGAAGCTGGCGGTAAAATATTTATGGTCACAAGTATCTATTTTAGAGCTTGAACATGAAGTTGCTAAAGCCCAGTTAAGAACGAGTAAAAATCTTCTTGATGCTACCCGCTTACGCTTTCAGGCAGGCAGTATTGCTCAGGTTGATTTAGATCGAACTCTCATGACGCATGTTGAAAATCAGCGTTTATATCAGGAAGTTGAATTATCACTGAGTAGTGCTAAAAGAAAATTGGCTAACTTATGGGGTGAGACAGAAGATAACTTCACGTTACGTCTAGATATAAAAAGTGCGTGGCCTTTAAAAAATGAAGGTGATATCGATCAATACTTAAAACAGAATTTGTTAGAACAGTCCCTGCGGCTTCAAGCAATGCAACAAAATTCTGAAATTAATTATTTAAAGGCAAAAAATCGGCCTACGCCTACTGTAAATATGGGCGTGGTTCGTAGTAAAACCGCAGAAACGAGCAGTACCGAAAATCAGATCCGAGTAGGTATAGCGGTTCCTTTAAACATTTTTAATCGCCAGCAATATGCCCTAAGAGTTGCACAAAGCAAACTCGATTTAATTGACCAGCAGCAAAGCTTTTATAAAAAGCAAAGCGAGAATTCTATTCGTACTCTACAGTACGAGTTAGCGGGTTTAAAGCAGCAATATAATTTAATGAATGAGCAGCAAATCCCTTTATCAGAAACGGTACAAGAGAAAATGTTGCTTGGCTTTAAAGTCGGTAAATTTGCAATTACCGATGTTCAGCAATCTACCCTTCAATTACAAGAACAACGCTTGAAAAAAGTTCAACTCCTTAAATCTGCTTGGCAAAAAGCAATTGAGGCAGAAAGTTTAGCTCTCGGAATCGATCCAAATATGGTGATGTCTGGAGATGCATTAAATCAAATTAATCAAAATTTATGGCAAGACACCTATAACTTGTCGACAGTTGGAGGGGCAGAGTAATGTCAGTTAAAAAAATGAAAAACCAATGGCTTATTGCTATTTTACTGCTGATTGTCTGCCTTGCTTTAAGTGCTTGGTTATTTTTCTCTGGAAAAAAACAGCCTAATACTGATGAAGGTGAAGAAGAGCATGCAGAGGGTGAAGCTGGTCATGAAGAATCTGAAAAGGAGGAAGGCAGTTTAAACCTGACTTCTAAGCAACTGGTTGAATATGGAGTGAAGTTAGAGCAAGTAGGACGTGGAGAAGTTGAACAGAGCCTCTCTTATCCTGCCAAACTTGTTGTAAATACAGATCAGCAAGCACATGTCTCTTCTACGTTTTCTGCACGAGTAGACAGCGTAAATGTTGCACTGGGACAACAAGTTGAAAAGGGTCAGGCACTTGCGACTTTATTTGTGCCGGATTTGGTTGATCAACAAGCTAACTTAAGCATGGCGCAAGAAGCACTGACATTAGCCGAGCAAGATTATCAACGTGAAAAACAATTGTGGGAACAAGGGGTTTCAGCACGTCAAGATTACCAGCGCGCTTACAATGCATATCGTCAAGCGCAAATTCAGGTACAAGCTGCAAATAGCCGTTTATCTGCATTGGGAGCGAATCGCTCAAGTAAAGGCCGATATGTTTTAACAGCACCTTTAAGTGGTGTAATCAGTAATAAAGATATTGTCATTGGTGAGCAAATTGGTCCTGAAAAACAATTATTTGTTATTGATCGCCTGGATCAGTTATGGGTCGAGTTTGTGCTACCAAGTGCAAATACCAATATTCAGCCTAATCAGGAAATTGAATTTAAATCGTTGCAAACGAACAATATTTTTAAAGCGCAGGTGCAAAGCCTAACTTCAGAAGCAGATACTCAAACTGGTCGTTTACAGGTTCGTGCCAAGGTACTAACACCTTCAAAAGAATTACGCCCTAACTTAATGGTCAATGTGTTACTGAAACAAAATAATGCAGCGACTGTATTACGGGTTAACAAGACAGCGATACAACAGATTGATGGAAAGAATGTCGTCTTTATTGCAAAACAGGAGAAGGACAAAATTCATTTTGCCCCTGTTGCCGTTGAGTTAGGCAATTATTCTTCAGATGCACAATGGGTAGAAGTTAAATCAGGAATTACTGAAAAACAGCAATATGTGACTCAAGGTAGTTTCTTGCTTAAGTCCGAACTTGAAAAAGGGGAGGCTGAGCATGGACATTAATAAACCTGATTTGCCAGAGGCTGAAGGTTTGTTTGATCGGATCATTCAGTTTTCAATTAACAACGCCATTTGGGTCATGATGTTTGTTATTGCTTGGATTGGTGTCGGAATTTATAGCTACCAAAAACTTTCAATTGATGCCGTGCCTGATATCACCAATGTACAGGTGCAGATCAATAGTCAGGCCAATGGTTTTACAGCACCTGAAGTTGAGCAAAGAATTACTTATCCGATTGAAAATGCCATGTCTGGTATTCCCAATCTGGAACAGACTCGTTCAATTTCCAGATATGGTCTTTCTCAGGTCACGATTATCTTTAAAGATGGTACTGACATTTACTGGGCAAGACAGCTGATTAACCAACGTTTACAAGAAGCTAAGAGTGCTTTACCAGATAGCATTGATCCGCAAATGTCTCCAATTTCGACTGGACTCGGTGAGATTTATCAATGGGTGGTAAAAGCAGAGCCAAATGCTAAAAAAGCAGATGGTTCAGCTTATAGCGCGATGGACCTGCGTGAAATTCAAGACTGGATTATTCGGCCCCAGTTACAACGTGTACAAGGGGTAGCCGAGGTTAATAGCATTGGTGGATATAACAAAACCTATGTGGTCTCTCCAGATCTGACACGGTTACAACAGTTGCAAATTCCACTCACCGACTTACAGGATGCGCTTCAAAATAATAATGAAAACCGCGGTGCTGGATTTATTGAAGAGAATGGTCAGCAACTCACAGTTCGTGTTCCGGGTATGCTGACATCGATACAAGATATCCAGAATGTTACGGTCGCCACTAAAAACGGTTTACCTATACGGGTTGCGGATGTAGCGTCAGTATCGATTGGTCATGATTTGCGTACAGGTGGTGCTACCTATAATGGACAGGAAACTGTTTTAGGTATCGCCATGATGATGATGGGTGAAAACAGTAAAACTATTGCTAAGGCGATTGACGACAAAGTTCAGGAAATTCAAAGATCACTCCCTCAGGGCGTGGTGATTGAAACAGTCTATGATCGTAGTAGCCTCGTAGATAAAGCGATTAAAACAGTAGCTAAAAATTTGATTGAAGGGGCGATTTTAGTCATCGTTATCCTTTTTATTTTTTTAGGAAACTTTCGCGCCGCTTTAATCACTGCTTGTATTATCCCATTGGCAATGCTTTTTACCTTAACAGGTATGGCGGAACAAAAAATCAGTGCCAACCTGATGAGTTTGGGTGCTTTGGACTTCGGGATCATTGTTGATGGGGCCGTTGTTATTGTTGAAAACTGTATTCGGCGTTTAGCTGAAGCGCAGCATTTAAAAGGTCGCTTATTAACACGTTCCGAACGTTTCACTGAGGTCTTTCTAGCGGCTAAACAGGCACGCCGACCATTAATATTTGGTCAGATCATCATTATGGTCGTGTACCTACCAATTTTTGCTTTAGCAGGCGTTGAAGCAAAGATGTTTCATCCTATGGCAATGACCGTTGTCCTAGCATTATTAGGAGCAATTATTTTATCTGTGACCTTTGTGCCAGCAGCAGTAGCTCTGTTTGTTACGGGTGAAGTGAAGGAAAAAGAAAGCCGCTGGATGATGACGCTGAAAAAAGGTTATGCAGGCTTACTCGATAAAGCATATGCCTTTCGATATGTTGTTGTCACAGCAGCGGTCAGCATCTTAATTTTGACAAGTGCTATTGCAACAAGAGTGGGGAGTGAGTTCGCACCTCAACTCAGTGAGGGTGATTTTGCATTACAACTCATGCGTGCACCGAGCACAGGCATAGAAGAGTCGCTTAAGATTCAAGAGAATGTAGAAAAGCAGTTACTCAAAGCTTTCCCTGAAATTAAAGCCATTTTTGCAAGAACAGGAACAGCCGAGGTTGCTACCGATGTCATGCCTCCAAATATTTCCGATGGTATTGTTCTATTAAAACCACATGATCAATGGCCAAACCCTAAAGAAACGATAGATGAATTGCGTACCAGAATGCTGCAATTCGTGAATCAGATTCCTGGTAATAACAGTGAATTCTCGCAACCGATTGAACTACGTTTTAATGAACTCATTTCAGGCGTCCGTAGTGATATTGGGGTGAAAATTTTTGGGGATGATATGCAAATCCTCAATCAGGAAGCGGAAAAAATAGCCCAACAGCTACGTAGTATTCCAGGTGCCAGTGAAGTCAAAGTTGAACAGACTGATGGTTTGCCATTACTTAATGTAGATGTTGATCATGCTCTGGCTGCACAATATGGATTATCAGTCAAGTCTATTCAGGATATTGTCGCTGCGAGTATTGGAGGACAGAGTGTAGGGCAAATTTTACAGGGCGATAGACGTTTCGATTTCGTGATTCGCTTACAGGAAAACATGCGTACGCCTCAGCAGCTAGCACAATTACCGATTCGCTTACCAAACGGCGGTCTGATCCAGTTACAAGACGTTGCTAAGGTTGAAAATATTCTGGGCCTTGCTCAAGTGAGCCGTGAAAATGGTAAGCGCCGAGTGATTGTGACGGCAAATGTGCGTGATCGTGACCTTGGGTCTTTTGTACAAGAGATGCAAAGCAAACTGGCGCAGCAAAAGCTACCTAGCGGTTATTGGTTGGGTTATGGAGGACAGTTTGAGAATCTTGCTTCTGCCACTGCAAGAATGCAAATCGTCGTACCGATGGCGCTCATCATGATCTTTGTGTTGCTGATGGCGGTATTTAGTAACTTTAAAGATAGCTTACTGGTATTTAGTGGGGTTCCTTTCGCTTTGTCTGGCGGATTAGTGGCTTTGTGGCTGAGAGATATTCCGCTTTCTATGTCTGCTGGAGTCGGGTTTATCGCTTTATCAGGTGTTGCGGTATTGAATGGTTTGGTCATGCTCACATTCATTAAAGAGCTAAGAGCAACCCTAGATGTTCATACAGCAACTTGGAAAGGTGCTGTACTGCGACTACGCCCTGTATTAATGACGGCATTTGTTGCTTCACTTGGTTTTATTCCAATGGCTTTAGCAACCGGAACTGGTGCAGAGGTACAACGACCTTTGGCAACGGTAGTAATCGGTGGCATTATTTCATCTACGATACTAACGCTGGTTTTATTGCCAGTCATTTATCGATGGATGAATGAAAGCAAGACGAATAAAGTTGAGCATTCATAATGTCATCGATTTGAGATATCTTTTTTGATGAAAAAGTTTGAGTCAGAAAAGTATTTGAAACAGGTAAAGGTAAGCATGAATTCATGGTTACTTTTACCTCACCATAAAGATAAATAATAAGGAGTCCGCAAAATGGGTGGACAACATGGTCATGACCATAGTCATGCTGTAGTGACTGAAGGTAATGCCAAGAAATTAACGATTGCCTTGGCGCTTACTACGACATTTTTAATTGTTGAGGTTATTGCAGGTTTAATCACACAAAGTCTGGCGTTGCTCTCTGACGCTGCGCATATGTTTACAGATGCAGCTGCTTTGGCAATTGCTCTGGTCGCAATTCAGATTTCAAAACGTCCCGCTGATAATAAGCGTACTTTTGGTTATCAACGCTTTGAAATTCTGGCCGCTTTATTTAATGCACTCATGCTGTTCGTGGTGGCAATTTATATTTTATATGAAGCCTATATCCGTTTCTCTAAGCCACCCGAAATTCAAAGTGTGGGTATGCTGGTTGTAGCGACTATTGGTTTAGTAATTAACCTCATTTCAATGAAACTTTTAATGTCGAGTGCCAATAACAGCCTAAATGTGAAAGGTGCTTATCTAGAAGTATTGAGTGATGCACTAGGCTCGGTAGGCGTTATTATTGGTGCAATTATTATTTACTTCACTAATTGGTACTGGATTGACACGCTTATTGCAGTACTGATTGGATTTTGGGTGTTGCCAAGAACATGGGTTTTACTTAAGCAAAGTATTAACATTTTGCTCGAAGGTGTACCCGAAGAGGTCGATATTGAGAAGCTACGTGCAGATTTACTTTCTTTAAATGGTGTTGAGAGTATTCACAAACTCAAAGTGTGGGCGATTACTTCTAAAAATATCCATTTAACCGTGCACTTATTTGCGCCTGAAGCTGATCGTACCAAGTTGTATCAAGATGCTGTTGAAATGCTTTCTCATGAACATGGTATTGGTGAAGTGACATTGCAAATTGAGGACGATGCCGAGATTAATTGTCAGCACATTGCTCAGCATGCTTCGCATAAACATGATGAAGCAGATAATGCACATTCACATCAGCATTAAGCTGATGTGAACAGTTTTTTTAAATTTCCCATTCGTTATTGCAGTCACGGCATTTCCAGTGTTTTTGTGACTGCATAAATGCTTGCATAGACAATTTAAAATCAGGCAAATCACGCCAGAACATAAAACCAGCCCCTACAGTAACCACAAATGCAACTACTGTTGCGATTTGAAGAGAACTACCTGCACCATTGCCAAAAATCCACATAAAGATGCTAATGACTACTAACAGTAAAAGCACAAAAATTGCAGGAATCAAGATAACCAGACTTTTAGGAACGACAGGTTTTGCGCTGTTCACGCCTTGGCTCACAGGCATAATTTTAACACTTTGACATTTAGGGCAACGATATTGCATGAGAACTCCACATTTAGTTTGAATCTATTCTAACGGAAATGTGCAGAAAGAAAAAAATTTGTAAGATATCGATGAAATGCGTTGAGTTAGCAGAAAAATTACTTATGAATAAACAAAGAAATATAAAAAACAGATGATTTATCCGTACACATAAAAATTAAAATAATATTGTAGAGCATGCTAATCTACAGAAAAATGAAGTGTGATTAGCACAATAAATGAGCTTAAATACTCGAATAGGATGTGGGATAAATATAAAAAGGAGAGAGGGACTTGGGTCAACAAGATGACAATAAGTCGCAGCCTACAACGACAGCATCGGTTTTAGCTACCCCAGATACCGCTAAACCGTCATTATCTCGTCGATTACTGCATAAGACATTGCAACATGCCCAAGATGCAGTTGGGTTTGCTAGCGACACGACACGTAATATTGCAGAGGTTGCTGATGCTGCTTTGGACGCACTCGATCAAGTAACTACTCATACACGACGTGGAGTTGTCGGAATGACAAATCTGGCAGCAGGTACTGTAAGAGATATGGTGTCTGAAACCAGTGAAACAGCACGCCAAGTCGCGTTGATTATGGCGCGAACTTTTTTGGGCAAAAGTACCTTAACGTTGTACTTACCCGAAATGTTATTAAATAATCAAATTCGTAAGCGCATTGATCGCTCCGAAATTGATGATATTAAAATTAAATGCGGCAATGACAGTTTCCAAGTCGAGATCGATGGGCATTATCATCGCTTCATGTATCGTTTGAGTTTAGATTTTAAAGTATTGGAATGTCGTATTGGGCAGGAAAAATTCTTACGTTTGCGACAAATGGATGAAAGTCTTGATGTTCAGATTCGACATGGCGGCACCTTGTCAAATTGGGCTGTGCGCCGTATTGGTCGAGTTGGTTTCGAAGTCGTAAATATGTTGCCTATTCCATCACTCATTAATCACTTGATTGGCGATATTCCCGGAATCCAACGCGATGGGCATCGCATGTGGTTTATTGACCTAGAGCAAGCAGGATTTATTGACTTTATTAACAACCGTTCATGGATGGTTGAAAAGCTTTTAAGTTTGACTGATTTTAGTATTTTACCGGGCTTGAATATTTTGAGAGAAAGTCGTGAGCTTGTGCAGCAGCTCGTAGATCAGTTTGAAATTAGAGGACTACGAGTGCAGTCAGGTCGCCTTGAAGTACAAGTGGGAAT
>NZ_JEXG01000058.1:0-14526 GCF_000581275.1 Acinetobacter sp. 809848 | reverse complement strand
AAAGCAACTTGATTTAGTTATACTACTAGCTAAAATGAACAAATAAAGTAAGATTCAATCAGCCCATCTGTAAAGATTTGGAAAACGCAACGTATCACACAGTGAATAAAACGAAGCAAGTATCCATACCAGTTGTGCTGGCGACCATAGCAAGAGTGAACCACCTGATCCCTTCCCGAACTCAGAAGTGAAACCTCTTAGCGCTGATGGTAGTGTGGGGTTACCCATGTGAGAGTAAGTCATCGCCAGCTCATTATTCTAAACACCCCCGTTCTAATGAATGGGGGTGTTTTTTATTGGGGCAGAAAAAATATATGTGTGGGAAATAAACATAAAATTAAACTATGACTTGAGTTTTTAAATTTAATAGAAAAACTATACAATCGAAGGGTAATCAATTAAACAAAATTAAAAGAGAACTACCTCCTCCTAATTAACTTTTTATAACAAGATTTCGCGTCTGACTTTATTTGAGAACTATGTTTGATAGAATTAATTTAATAAGATTATTTTTATAATTGGAAAAATCTCTTTTTTCTTCTGCAAATTTCAGTTGGATATGTATGACAAATGGAGACTATATGTTATAAATATTGAATAGGCATGATTTTTGCTTGTTTTATGGAAAATGAAATATATGAAATTATCTGTTGGATTGAAAGTAGCGAATTCTCTATCGTTAACACCTCAATTGCAGCAGGCGATTCGTTTGTTACAACTCTCTAGTTTAGAGCTTGAACAGGAAATTCAGATTCAACTAGATAGTAATCCTTTACTTGAAAAAATAGAAGAAGAATCACTAACGGAGAGTCTGGCTGCATTAGAAAATAAAGAATCGGATGACTTAACGACTGAGCTAAATGCAGATCATTTACCTGATGATTTACCTGTTGATACAGAGTGGGATGATGTTTATACCCATCAATCAACAGCTTTGGCTACTCCAGAATTTGAAGAGCGAGAAGATAATCGCCAAGTTCAATTGTCGCTAAAGGAACATATTCTAGAACAAGTTAACCTTTTGCATTTTTCTAAAATAGATCAATTAATTGCTTATTGTATTGTTGATGCATTAGATGATAAGGGATTTTTAGATGCTGAAATTGAAGAAATAATTTTAGCGGCACAACAATTATTGAATGAAATGGATATTGAGGAAGAGATCGAAGAAGATGAGGTTTTAGTTGTTTTAAAACACATTCAACGACTTGATCCTTTAGGGATTGGTTCACGTAATTTAGCGGAATGTTTAAAGGTACAGCTCGAATTTCTACCGAAAGATGTTGAATATCTAAACGAAGCAAAAAATCTATTGCAGTATTATGAGCTTTTGATAGCCAATGATCTTAATAAATTGCTCAAACAAACTGGTTTAACGAAAGACCAATTAAAATTTGCAATCAATCTTTTAAAAACGTTAAAACCTTATCCTGGTATGGATTTTGATAAGCAAGAATCTGATTATCAAATTCCCGATGTAGTGGTTTCAAAAAAAGATTTACATTGGCAGGTTCAGCTAAACCCAGATGTACTTCCTAAATTAAGAATTAATTCTTTTTACTCTAGTATGATTCGTAGAGCAGATCAGAGTGAGGATAATTTATATTTACGTAACCAAATGCTTGAGGCGAAAAACTTTATCAAAAGTATTGATGAAAGGCATAAAACGTTATTAAAAGTAGCTTCTTGTATCGTAGAGCATCAAAAAGCTTTTTTGGAAATAGGCCCGGAAGCGATGAAGCCGCTAGTTCTTCGAGACGTGGCAGAAGAAGTCGAATTGCATGAATCTACAGTTTCTCGTGTAACTACAAATAAATATATGCTTACGCCTCGTGGTCTATTTGAGTTGAAATATTTTTTCTCTAGCCATGTAGGAACAACAGCAGGGGGAGAGGCATCTTCCACCGCAATTCGGGCAATGATTAAGAAACTAGTCGCCAACGAAAATCCACGTAAGCCTTTGTCAGATAATGTAATTGCTACATTGTTAAAGGATGAGGGAATTGAAGTGGCTCGAAGAACGGTTGCAAAATATCGAGAATCGTTACATATTCCTTCGTCGTCTGAAAGAAAAGTCTTGATCTGAATTTTGAAGTATGGCTATTCTAGAGATTCATTATGACGAAATAATGAAATTTCATTTTCACCAAGAGAGTAACTAAAATGGTTTAATTGTTCTAAGTTTTCTTTTTGATAGCATTAAATCGTTTTAGTTCTTCTTTAGATAACCTAAAAAAGGTGAGGGATAGAATTATGCAAATAACGATTCGTGGACATCATTTAGCAATTACACCAGCTATAGAAGAAAATATTAAATCAAAATTTAATCAGTTAACAAAACACTTAGATCAGGTGAATAGTATGCAGATTAAATTAACAAAAGATCATCAAATTGATAAGCGCTCTCATAAAGGTAGTTCGAACCATGTTGCAGAGGCTATTGTAAGATTGCCGGGAATTGAGTTGTTTGCTCAGGCAACTGCTGATGATATGTATACTTCAATTAAAAAACTAACTGAAAAATTAAAAAAACAATTATTAAAATATCGGAAAATGCAGTGCACTTATTCGCAAGTTGCTGTTTCTATTTAATAAGTTTTATATAATTGAAAGAGGCTTGAAACATAGCCTCTTTTTTATTGATAAAATATAAACACGTACTGAATTCTTTGAAAAAGTTATAGTAAAATACTTCGTTTTACACCTTAGGTTGTGTCAGAGGTCTTTGCAATGAATAGTGAACAGCTCACTCAAATTTTAAAAGAAGCTTTCCCTGAAGCGGAAGTAGCGGTGAGCGGACAGGCCGGAAAATTTGACCTCCGTATTGTGGATGATCAATTTGACGGTAAGCGTACTGTTGCTCGCCAACAATTAGTTTATGCACCATTAAATACTTATATTGCAAGTGGCGAAGTTCACGCGGTAACAATTCGTGCAATGACCAAAGATGAATGGCGTAAAGCAAGCCTTTTCGGAGCTTAAATATTAATGGATAAATTTTTAATTACGGGTGGTGTTAAGCTCGACGGGGAAGTGCGCATTTCTGGTGCTAAAAATGCAGCTTTACCATTACTTGCTGCAACTATTCTTGCAGACTCTCCAATTACGATCACTAATGTTCCAAATCTTAAAGACGTAAATACTTTGGTCAAGTTGATTGGTGGTTTAGGGGTTACAATCGGCTATGAAAATGACACAGTAAAAGCTGATACCTCTACTTTAGATAATCAGTTTGCTCCTTATGAGCTAGTAAAAACAATGCGTGCCTCAATTTTGGTTTTAGGACCATTATTAGCGCGTTACGGTAATGCGAAAGTTTCTTTACCAGGTGGTTGTGCAATTGGATCACGTCCAGTTGATCAACATTTAAAAGCTTTAGAAGCTTTAGGTGCACATATTGAAGTTGAAAATGGTTATGTCCATGCTTCAGTTGAAGGTCGTTTAAAAGGTGGCGAAGTTGTTTTTGATATGGTTACCGTTGGCGGTACTGAAAACATCTTGATGGCTGCTGCACTAGCTGATGGTGTTACGACTATTCGTAATGCAGCTCGTGAGCCTGAGATCACTGACCTTGCTCAAATGCTCATTAAAATGGGCGCTAAGATTGAAGGACTTGATACTGATACTCTTGTTGTAACTGGAGTAGAAAGTTTGCATGGCTGTGAATATGCTGTGGTAGCTGATCGTATCGAAACGGGATCTTATTTGGCTGCTGCGGCAATTACGGGCGGTCGTGTCAAAACTACACATACCGACCCTGCATTACTTGAATCTGTTTTGGATAAGTTTGAAGAAATGGGTGCCGAAGTCACTCGTGGTGATGACTGGATCGAACTTGATATGTTAGGCAAACGCCCTAAAGCTGTAAGTTTTAGAACTTTGCCACATCCAGAGTTTCCAACAGATATGCAAGCTCAGCTTATGGCTGTAAATGCTATTGGTCGTGGATTTGCAACTATCTCTGAAACGATTTTTGAAAATCGTTTTATGCATGTTCCTGAATTGTCACGCATGGGTGCTAATATTCAGGTTGAAGGTCATGATGCTGTCGTGACTGGAGTAGAAACTTTACAGGCTGCACCTGTAATGGCAACAGATTTGCGTGCTTCGTTCTCTCTAGTTTTGGCAGCTTTAGTGGCAGAAGGAGATACCTTAATTGACCGTATCTACCATATTGACCGTGGTTATGAGCATGTCGAAGAGAAACTTCAAGGTTTAGGTGCCAAAATTAAGCGAGTAAGTTAATGAATGATGTAAGAAACGATGATCCTAATTTTGATGTGATGGGCAATTTTGATCATGGTTTGACCTTGGCACTCAGTAAAGGACGTATCTTAAAAGAGACGTTACCTTTACTAGCTACAGCGGGTATTAATTTGCTCGAAGATCCGGAAAAGTCCCGCAAACTGATTTTTCCTACTACGCATAAGCAAGTACGTATTTTGATTTTACGTGCATCTGATGTGCCTACCTATGTAGAAAATGGCGCAGCAGATTTAGGTGTAGCAGGCAAAGATGTGTTGATGGAACATGGCGCTCAGCATGTATATGAGCTACTTGACCTGAAAATCGCTAAGTGTAAATTAATGACTGCTGGTAAAGTGGGAATGGAACGTCCAAAAGGCCGTTTAAAAATTGCCACGAAATACGTCAATCTTACACGTCAGTATTATGCAAGCTTAGGTGAGCAAGTCGATGTGATCAAACTCTATGGTTCTATGGAGTTAGCGCCTTTGGTGGGTTTGGGTGATTACATTGTCGATGTGGTCGACACTGGTAATACGCTAAGAGCGAATGGTCTTGAGCCATTAGAGGAAATTTGCAAAGTTTCTTCACGTTTAATTGTAAATAAAGCTAGTTTTAAACGTAAGCAAACTCTATTAAATCCAATCATTTCACAGCTTGAGCAAGCTGTTCAATCACGTTAAAAGCAATTTCCCATCATGCTTTTGTGATAGTTGCTTCAGATGATGCCCACAAGCGCTTAGAAAAAGAGTAAACTTGGTTTTTCTTTTTCGCCTTGTGGGTAAATTGATGCGACGTTTATCGACTCAAGATCAGAACTTCAAACAGGTTTTTGCTGAGCTTTTAGCATTTGAAACTGTAAATGATCTTAATTTAGTGCAAACAGTAGATCAAATTATTGCTGATGTTCGTCAGCATGGTGATGATCATGTTTTGAAGCTTACTCAACAGTTCGATAGACATCCTGCGCATCAATTTTCAGATTTAGAATTATCTCAACAACAACTTAAAACTGCTTTTGATAATTTAAGCCCAGAAATTCGTGATGCTCTAGAGTTAGCAGCAAAGCGTATTCGTTCATTTCATGAAGCTCAGAAACAAGAGAGCTGGACTTATATAGATGATTTGGGTAATACATTAGGACAAAAAGTCACACCTCTAGACCGTGTGGGTATTTATGTACCAGGTGGTTTAGCCTCTTATCCGTCTTCAGTTTTAATGAATGCAGTGCCAGCCCATGTTGCTGGTGTACCTGAAATTATTATGGTTGTTCCTGCACCAAACGGTGAATTAAATCCATTGGTTCTAGCTGCGGCTTACCTTGCAGGAGTGAGTCGAGTATTCACTATTGGGGGAGCTCAAGCTGTAGCAGCTCTTGCTTATGGTACTCAGACTATTCCACCTGTAGATAAAATTACTGGCCCTGGAAATCGTTTTGTGGCGGCTGCCAAACGCGCTGTATTTGGTCAGGTTGGTATTGATATGATTGCTGGACCTTCTGAAATTTTAGTATATGCAGAAGGTGAAAATAATGCAGATTGGTTAGCTATGGATGTTTTATCTCAGGCTGAACATGACACAGTTGCTCAAGCTATTTTCATTACTCCTGATGAAGCTTTGCTTAATGCGGTAGAGTTGGCAATTGAAAAGCATTTAAATGAATTGCCAAAGGCAGACATTGCGAGAACTTCGATTGAAAACCGTGGTGCTTTGGTATTAGTAAAGGACCGTGCAGAAGCAATTGATTTGATTAATCAAGTTGCACCAGAACATTTGGAACTTTGCTTAGATGATGCCGAGGCTATGAGTGAAGATATTCGCCATGCTGGAGCAATTTTCATGGGGCGCTATACACCTGAAGCAATTGGTGACTATTGTGCAGGCCCAAACCATGTATTACCGACCTCTGGAACTGCTCGTTTTTCTTCTCCATTAGGTGTTTATGATTTCCAAAAACGTTCGAGCTTAATTATGTGTTCGAAAGATGGAGTCAAATCGTTAGCTAAGACAGCAGATATATTGGCTGTTCAAGAGAACTTAGATGCCCATGCACGCTCAGCTCGCTATCGTTATCAATAAGCTTATAAACCTTGTAGTTTTTTAATTATTACTCAGGGCTGGTTTTCAGCCCTTTTTTGAGATAAGACCATGACTTTATCTACAGCACAAATGCGCTTTTGGAGTCCAGAAGTTCGTGAGTTAGAGCCGTATGTTCCTGGTGAACAGCCTAAAATTCAGAATTTATTGAAGCTCAATACAAATGAAAATCCATATCCGCCATCACCAAAAGTAGTTGAAGCAGTTCAAGCTGTTTTAACTCATCAGGCTGATGCATTGCGTTTATATCCAGACCCAGATGCTACGGCATTAAAACATGCGATTGCTAAGCAACAAGATATTGAAGTTTCGCAAGTTTTTGTTGGTAATGGCTCAGATGAAGTACTTGCTCATATTTTTAAAGCATTTTTTCTTCAAGATGAACCAATTCTTTATCCAGATATCACTTATAGCTTTTATCCAGTTTATAGTCAGTTTTTTGGTACAAAGACTAAAGAAATCCCACTCAATGATAATTTTGAGATAGAAGTTAAAGATTATGTGCAACCAAATGGTGGGGTTATTATTACAAACCCTAATGCTCCAACAAGTATTGCACTAGGCTTAGCAGAAATCGAACAAATTTTAAAAGCTAATCCAGATCGAGTGGTTGTCATTGATGAGGCTTATGTTGATTTTGGTGCAGAATCAGCGGTGAGTTTAGTAAATCGCTATGAGAATCTGGTTGTGTGCCAAACAACTTCAAAATCTCGCTCTCTTGCGGGTTTACGCGTTGGCTTCGCGATTGCTCAGTCTCATTTAATTGCTGCACTTGAAGCTGTCAAAAATAGCTTTAACTCATATCCTATTGATCGTTTTGCAATTGCAGCAGCGGTAGCCTCTTTTGAAGATCAAACTTATTTTGAAGAACAATGTCAAAAAGTTATTTCTAGTCGTGAAAAGTTAGTAGATGAATTAACTGCTTTGGGCTTTAAAGTTTTACCTTCTAAAGCAAACTTTATTTTTGCTTCACATCCATCGCATGATGCAGGTCAGCTTGCACAGCAATTACGTGAGCAGGGCATTATTGTGCGCTATTTCAATAAGCCTCGTATTAATCAATTCTTGCGAATTACTGTAGGAACTGATGAGCAAAATGAGCGTTTAGTACATACATTAAAAGAAGATATTCTCTAAATTTTACTCTGCTGTGCTGTTCATTAAGTTCAGCATAGCAGAGACTTTATCAAGACTTTCTTGATATTCTGCTTCTGCATTTGATGCAATCGTAATACCACCACCTGCCCATAAAGAGAGCTGATTCTGATATTGTTGAAAACTACGGATGAGAATATTCCAGCGACCAGTTCCATCAAAATTGAAGTAACCCAATGTCCCGCAATATGCACCTCTTGAAGCTTCCTCTAGCTCTTCAATGATCTGCATTGCCCGAATTTTGGGAGCTCCTGTGATTGAACCTCCTGGTAAGGCAGAGAGCAGCATTTGCATAGGATTAATATCATCTTTAAGAGTCGCAACGATCTCGCTTACCATGTGATGTACTTGATTAAAACTTTCAATCTCGAATAATTTTGTTGTTTTTACAGATCCTGTATTGGCATAAATGCTCAAATCATTACGTAATAAATCGACAATCATCACGTTTTCTGCTTGGTCTTTTTGAGAGTTTTTTAAGGTTTGTTTAGAAATAAAATCTTTTTCTGCATTTTCATAGCGAGGCATTGTGCCTTTAATAGGTCTAGTTTTAATTTGTTTATTTTGATTGAACTCGATGAAAAGCTCGGGAGAGCAACTTAATAATTCAAAATCATCTAATTTTAAATAACCTGCATATGGAGCATTTGTAAGTTGCCATAAATCTTTAGCTTTATTTAATAAGGATCCTGAAAATTTAGCTTTAAACTCTTGGGTTAAATTAATTTGATAGCAATCTCCAGCCTTAATATATTCTTGTATTTTATAGAAAGCATCGAAATATTGTTTTTTAGACCATCTTGGTTGAATAGTGGTTTTTAATTCAAATGTATTTTTAGAGTTATTGGAACCAAAATTCTCTATTTTATTTTCAATATATGAGAATAGATCAATTGCATTTTCTTCATCACTAAAAAAATACCAATCATTATCTATATATTTTAAAAAAGATCGATATTGACCTAGGAATAAAGAAGGTTGTATATGATTTTGCCCATTAATAAATTGATGCGCACTGAAATCATAGCTGATAAAACCAATATAACCACCTATAAAACTTGTTGTTGATTTAATATCTTTACTTAAATTATTTTCTTTAAATTGAATGAAATTTAAAAGTTGATTTGATTTTGATCTATTTTTATATTCGTTAAAATTTTGGCGCTCAAATTCTAAATAATTTTCATTTTGAATAATAATATAATCTTGCGGAAGAAATCCAATAGTTGGGTTGTTGTTGTCATTTAAATAAATAAGCCCAGTTAAACCATCTAATTTTTTTAAAATATCGGCAGCATTTTTACTATATAAAGAGATTTTTTTCTTTAACTGAGACATTTTTAAATAAAAGAGTGTTTAATGAGAGAGTAGTTAGTTTACTATAAGTTGTACTTCATCAGGAGAAAGTCTTTTAAGTACTAAACTTTTTGCTGATAAAATGAACGAAATTTTAACTGAGAATTTATTGTTTTTAGCAAGGTTTGTGTAGAAAAACTTGAGTGTACCGTTTGTCGGGTAATTGGCAAAAAATGCACAACACTAGTTGAACAAAAATTAACGTAGATGTAATTTAGTAATTGCTAAGCAAAACTACTCAAGGACTGGAAGTTTCGGTTGCCATATAAAGAAAAATGCAACTTGAGACAATAGAGTGGTTAAGTCAAAAAATAAATGCTCTTGGGAGAGTGCTCAATGAAAATGTTTACTAAACTTGCTTTAGTTTCTTCTTTAGCTATCAGTGCAAATGCAATGGCAATGCAGTCAATGGACGATGCTGCGCTTAGTGCTGCTACTGGTCAAGATGGTATTAATATCGGTATCGCTTTAGGTACTGGCGGTATTTCTATCGATAAATTATTTATTCATGACAATGATGGTTTGGATCCTGCTACTGGTATTACTGGTGCTGCAGCAACTGCAGGTGCAATTACAATCACAGGTACAACGGCAACTGGCGGTAAAGCGATAACCCTTACGCAGGTAGATACGACACAGAATCTATTGGATCTTAAAATTGATAGCGTTGGTGCATCTGCTACAAATGGCGCGTTTTTAAACGTTGCTGCAAATGTAGGGGCAGTTAATGTAAAAGTTGGTTCTATTGGTGTTGGTAGTTCTGGTACTTTAAATGAAACTACTGCTGTACGTGGTATTACAGAAGCTGCTCCAACTGAAATTCTTTCTGGTTTGGATTTATCTTTAGGCGCTATTTCAGCTAATGTTCAATTAGGTGCTACGCCACAAGGTGCAATGATTAAAGTAAATTCAAGTTTACAAGGTGGTTTAACTCTATCTAACCTAGGTATTAACGATGCCGCTGGCGGTGGTAAAATCTTCTTGGATAAAGTTATGGTCCGTGGTGCTGGTAATACAACTGGTAACTTAGATGTGAATGCAGATATTTCTGTTGTACCGACTGGCTTAAAAATTCAAAATAATAGTGCTCAAGGCATGAATGTCTATGCACAGGGTATTCGTTTAGGTTCAAATACTGCTGCTTCAATTGGTGATGTGGAAATCCAAGGTATTAATGTTGGTACTTCTACAATTACAATTTCTGGTCACTAATTTAAAAGCTTTAGTAAAAAAGCGCGTTTAATACGCGCTTTTTTAATTTATTAACTCATCTAATTTTGTTATATAAAAATATATTTTAATTGATAAAAACAATCTATTAATTTAAAAATCAACTTAAATTAAGCATAAAAGTCTCTCTATTTTTATAAAACTAAACGTTCATCAAAAAAAATTAAAAAAAGGCTGTTTTTTTCAAAAAAAAAAGGTATCTTCAACACACAGGGATGTAGAGCTATTGCTCTAAGAATAAAATGAATAAGGCCGGTTTGGCCACCATTTAGAACAAGTGCTTATGTTAGAGATTGCTTTGGGCTCAGCATTGATATATTACTTTGCGACAGAAGCCTTCGAAATAGAAAAAAAGCCACCGGGAACTGTTTATTATACAGAAACGGCCGATTCACGTAATTTATCTTTTCGCCGAAATCATATTGAGCCTGTAACGATTAAGCCAGCGATAGAAGATCAATTTCGCGGTATTGTTCGACAAGCATATGACTATAGCTGTGGTTCAGCTGCACTTACAACTTTGTTGAATGGTTATGTGGGTACAAGCTTAACTGAACAACAAACAATGAGTGGTTTACTTCAGTATGGTGAGTATCAACGAATTATTGAACGCCGTAGCTTTTCACTACTTGATATGAAGCGTTTCGTAACTGCTATTGGTTTGGATAGTGGCGGTTATCGAGGAGAGTTCTCTGATTTAGTTAAATTAGGTCAACCTGCGATTGTTCCCATTTCATATGCTGGTTTTAAACATTTTGTCGTATATAAAGCTTATAAAGATGGACGAGTCTATGTAGCTGATCCTGCTTTAGGCAATATCAGCTTTGATGAAAATCGCTTTAAAGAGGTTTGGGATAATAATACTTTATTTGTTATTTCTGTGCCTGAATCACAGCGTAAAGACTTATTAACATTGAAAGATGCTGATATGCGTCATGTGGAAGATGCAACTGTTAACCGTTATGCCTTTGTGGATGTGCAATATCCAACGTTTAATTATGATCGTTTAGCAAATAAAGCCTCAACAATGCGAAGGGTTCTGGATAATGATAGTCACTCTTCCAATCATAATCAGCCGATAGAAACTTATATGCGTCTTTATTACAAGCGTAAGTAATGAAAATTTGATTTAGTAAAATAAATAAATTGGGTGGGAAGAAATATGAATAATCGATGGATGAAGATGAGTGTATTGGCATTAAGCATGAGTGCTATTACAGGTACACTTTATGCAGATGATCAAGTTGCACAAGCAGATGTACAAAATAGTACAGCTGTTTCTGAAGCGACCACGGTATCAGATGTAACGCCAACATCAAATTCAGTGCAAGAAGATGCATTAGCTCCGACTAATGGATCTACCACTACTGAATCTGAATCTACATCAGCTAATCCAGAAGCAAATCAAGCCGCGACTGCTTTACAGAAAAAAGAAGGAGATGCGAGCCAAGAGACCAATTTACAAGAAGTTTTTACCTCGAATGAACGACAATATTCATTAATTAAAAAAGGCGAAATTTCAACATATTATGATCTCGATTATACCTATTACCGCGATAGTATTTTAGATTTAGCATTAGGAGATGATAATTCTAGTATTAGTCGATTGAGTATTAGGGAAGATGCTCAGCATACATTGACCAACAGTTTTACAGCTCAATATGGTGTTTTAGATAATTTAACACTTTCAGCGACTGTACCTCTTGTTGCTAAATCTGATATTGCTAGTGATTCAGATACTGCAGGGTTAGGGGATATTTCATTAGGTGCACGTTGGGAACCTTTCCCATTGAAACAAGGACGCTTACCTTTAGTTTTGTTTGGTAGCGTTTCTACTAAAACTGGCGATAGTCCATATGAAGTTGCTCAAAATGAACTTTCAACTGGTAAAGGGTATTACTCTGTAGGTTTAGGAGCAAGTACTCGTAAATATATCGATCCGGTGGTTTTATTTGCTTCAGCATCTGCCAATTATGGTTTTAAAGAGACTGGTTTAAATCAGGTACGTGGTAATCGTATTTTAGAATCTTTTGATCCTGGAATCAGTGGAGGATTCTCTTTCGGTTTTGCCTATTCCTTTAACTATGATGTGTCCTTAACCATGTCTTACCAACAAAGCTTTAACTTAAATTCAGAGTTTCAGTTTGCAAATGGTGAATCATATCAGTCACCAGATCAGAGTAGTGCGGTGATGGCTTTTGCTTTGGGGGTACGTGTTTCACCTGATACGATTGTTAACGGTACAGTTGGCTTTGGTTTAACAGAGGATGCACCAGATGTTTCACTTGGTTTGTCATTCCCGCTAGATATCTTAGGTTTGCGCAAAAAATAAAAATAAGGAGATAGGCAGGTGAAATATCCTAAATTATGTCCTTTAACAATGGCAATTGTGATCTCTGGTTTTTCTAGCTTTGCCAATGCTCAATTAGGACAAAACCTAGCTGTTGATATTCGTTCATTATCGATGGGGAATGCTGTAACAGCAGATCCACCAGGTATTAGTGCTGTTCATTTTAACCCTGCAGCGTTAGCCAAGATTGATGGGCTACAAACTGATGTACAGGGTATTCTTGCTAATTTTGATATCCAACGCGAGTTTTCAGCCCCCCCTGGCTATAATATTTTTGGTTATTCAGATGATCCTCTTGTCTGTAATGATGGACCAGAGGTTACTGCTAATATTTGTACAGATTTTAAGGGACCTGTGCGTGGTGATGTTGAATACGCTAGCTTGTATGTCCCTATCCTTAAAAAAATGGTTGATTTAGGGGAGGGTTATCCACTGGTTGCTCCTACTGCAGGAATTGCCTACAAACCACCTGGCTCAAAAGTAACTTATGCAACAGCGATATATGCACCATTGGTTGCTGGTTTTGGAGCAGAAAATGGAAATGCTGGTAACTATATGGGGCAGCAAGTTGCAGTAGAGCGAATCACCTATTTATCCCCATCTTTTGGTTTTCAAGTAAATGATCACTTATCAATTGGTGCCTCAATTGGTATGTCTTATAACGCACTAGCATTGAAAACTGATCTTCGCTTTCCAAATGAGATGCTTGGTGTATTGCGTATGGTTGATGAAGTGGTTTGCGCACCATTTAAGAATAACAATGACATGATTACCGACTTATTATTATTTGGTATGTGTAATGCTCAGGAAGGAATGAACCCATTTAATAAAATGGGAGCTTTACAAGTTTCATTGGAGCAGTCTTTAAGTCCAAGTTATAACTTGGGCTTATTGTGGGAACCGACAGACGATTTTGGCTTCGGTATGGTTTATCAAAGTTCAGCCAAGATGCGTATGAAAGGCAAATACTTGATTGATAACGCTAAAGCACCACAAGAATTGATTAAGGGATTGAATTCATCTGCTACAGGTCAAATTTTAGCTAGAATTTTAGGTTTGCCTGGTTATGTACCTGATATTGAATCAGGTTTAGTTGCAATGGATCTAGAGTACCCTGCACATTTTCAGGCAGGTATTAAGTATAAGATCTTGCCAGACTTACAAGTGAATTTTGATGTTGGTTGGACAGATTATTCGGCATGGGATAAATTTAAATTTGAGTTTGATCGTCAGATCTCATTACTCAAAGTTGCAAAATTATTATCTAATGATGTGACTGATAACTCTTTAGCATTACCTTTAAAATTTACTTCACCATGGAGTTGGGGTATTGGTTTAGAGTATTCAGCAACGGATCGTTTAAAATTACGAGCTGGTTATGAGCCCCGTGCCAGTGCTATTCCTAATGACAAACGTAATACCATGGTCCCAATTAATAATGCACAATTATTTGGTTTAGGATTAGGTTATCGTTTTGATGCAGATACAGATTTGGATCTTTCAGTTGGTTTCTTACGCAGTCGCGATAACATACCCGCGTGTACAAGTACTTTATCGAATAAATGTGGTGTTGATAATATTTTATTAAATCCTTATGCGGGTTTAGATGTAAAAACGAATACTAAAGTTACAGTGCTTGGTTTGAGTTATAGAACAAAATGGTAAGACAATATAAATGGATGTTCCGCCCTAAACTTGCTATCTCAATTTTATCTGTTGCGATGGTAAGTGTTTCTGTATCTTATGCAGATGGTTTTTACACGATTATAGGTCCAGATGGGCGTCCTATGATTGTACCGAGTAAAAAAGTTGATCAAAAAAGACAGCTACCTCCTAGAGTGGAAATACAATCTCAAAATCTACCGAATAAAATTATAATTGATCCAGCTCAAAAAGTTTCTAAAGAAAAAACTACTATCGATTCACCAAAAAAAATGGAGCAATCAACACAAAAGAAATTAAATACTGCACCGACTGCACCGACTGCACCGACTGCACCGACTGCACCGACTGCACCGACTGCACCGACTGCACCGACTGCACCGACTGCACCGACTGCACCGACTGCACCGACTGCACCGACTGCACCGACT